>NZ_JAAGPK010000031.1:0-65468 GCF_017104685.1 Burkholderia sp. Tr-20355
CGCGGCCGGTGCCGGCGGCGGCGGCGCCCATGCGGCGGCGTGGTTCAGCCCGGCGCGCGCCGGCAGTTATCTGTGGCGCGAAGTGCTGGAGCTGCGACGCGACCCGTTGCGCGCGACGCTGGCGCTGTTCGGCTCGCTCGTGCTGATGTGCGTGATCAGCATCGGGATCAGCCTCGACGTCGACAACCTGACGTTCGCGGTGCTCGACCGCGATCAGTCGATCCTGAGCCAGGACTATGCGCAGAACCTCGCCGGTTCCCGCTACTTCGTGCCGCGCGCGCCGCTCGTCGACGATCGCGACATCGAGCGCCGCATGCGCAACGGCCGGCTGTCGCTCGCGATCGAGATCCCGCCCGGTTTCGCTCGCGACGTCGCGCGCGGGCGCCGCGTCGAGATCGGCGCATGGGTCGACGGTGCGATGCCGATGCGCGCGGAAACGATCCGCGGCTACGTGGCCGGCATGCACGAGAACTGGCTGCGCGACCAGGCGAAGCGCCGGCTCGGCATGTCGCTCGCGCCGGCCGTCGACATCGCGATCCGCTATCGCTACAACCCCGACGTCAAGAGCCTGCCGGCCATGATTCCCGCGATCATGCCGATGCTGCTGCTGATGCTGCCCGCGATGCTGACCGCGCTCGCGGTCGTGCGGGAGCGCGAGCTCGGCTCGATCGTCAACCTGTACGTGACGCCCGTCACGCGGGCCGAATTCCTGCTCGGCAAGCAGGCGCCGTACGTCATGCTCGCCATGCTGAACTTCCTGCTGATGGTCGTGCTGGCCGACGTCGTGTTCGGCGTGCGGATCAAGGGCAGTTTCGCGACGCTGGCGGCCGCGGTGCTGATCTTCAATGTCGTGGCCACCGGCATCGGGCTGTTCGCGTCGACGTTCACCCGCAGCCAGATCGCCGCGATCTTCATGACGATCGTCGGCACGCTGATTCCCGTCGTGCAGTTCTCGGGCCTGCTCACGCCGCTGTCGTCGCTCGAGGGCAGCGGCAAGTGGGTCGGCACCGCCTATCCGGCCACCTACATGCTCGCGATCAGCCGCGGCGTCTACAACAAGGCGCTCGGGCTGGCCGACCTGTCGTCCCAGTTCTGGCCGATGCTCGCGGCCGTGCCGGTCATCATGGTGGCGACCGGCATCCTGCTGCGCAAGCAGGAGCGGTGATCATGTCACGCCTGCTCGTCATCTACCGGCTCGGCATCAAGGAACTGTGGAGCCTCGCCCGCGACCCGATCCTGCTCGCGCTGATCGTCTACACGTTCAGCGCATCGATCTACGTCGCCGCCACCGCCCGCCCGGAAACGCTGCACAAGGTGCCGATCGCGATCGTCGACGAGGACGCGTCGCCGCTGTCGGCGCGCATCGCGGCGGCGTTCTTTCCACCGCAGTTCGCGCCGCCGCCGATCGTCGGCGCCGGCGCGGCCGATCGCGGTCTCGACAACGGCGACTACACGTTCTCGCTCGACATTCCGCCGGACTTCCAGCGCGACGTGCTGTCCGGCCGCCGCGCGACGATCCAGCTCAACGTCGATGCGACCCGCATGACGCAAGCGTTCACCGGCGGCAGTTACGTCCAGCAGATCGTGGCGGGCGAGATCGATGCGTTCGTGCGCCGCCATCGCGGCACGTCCTTGCCGCCCGTCGATCTCGCGATGCGGATGCGCTTCAACCCGAATCTCGACGAAGTCTGGTTCGGCGCGCTGATGGAGCTGATCAACAACGTGACGATGCTGTCGATGATCCTCACCGGGGCCGCGCTGATTCGCGAGCGCGAGCACGGCACGATCGAGCATCTGCTCGTCATGCCGGTCACCGCGGCCGAAATCATGCTCGCGAAGGTCTGGTCGATGGGGCTCGTCGTCACGGTGGCGGCCGTCGCTTCGCTGACGTTCGTCGTGGGCGGCGCGCTGCACGTGCCGATTCCCGGGTCCGTGCCGCTGTTCGTGGCCGGGATGGCGTTGCACCTGTTCGCGACGACGTCGATGGGGATCTTCCTCGCGACGCTCGTGCGCAGCATGCCGCAGTTCGGCATGCTGCTCGTGCTGGTGCTGCTGCCGCTGCAACTGCTGTCGGGCGGACTGACGCCGCGCGAGAGCATGCCGCCCGTCGTGCAGGACATCATGCTGGCCGCGCCGACCACCCATTTCGTCGAACTCGCGCAGCGCATCCTGTATCGCGGTGCGGGGCTCGATGCGGTGTGGGCCCAGTTCGCGGCGCTGTTCGCGATCGGCTGCGTGCTGTTCCTGCTGTCGTTGACGCGGTTCCGCAAGACGATCGGCCAGATGGCGTGATCGGGGCATCGCCCCCGCGACGTCGGGATTCGTCCGTTGATATAGATCAAGCGGGCGGGCGCGCGGCACGCGATCATGGGGCCACGTGTTGCGCAATCCGCGGCCGCTGCGTCGACGGCAACGCCGTCCGCGGCGGCCGCCTCCCGGGAGAACGTCATGATGGGTCTGCCATACCGAAGCGCGCTCGCGACGCTCTGCGTGTTCGTCGCGCTCGCGTCGCTGCTGGGCGTCGTGCACGCGATGCTGATCGACTCGCGGGTCGTTCCGTACGCGGCCGTCGCGCTGGTTGCCGGCATCGTCGCGTTCGTCGCGCAGCTGGATCCCGCGTCGTCCGGGCGCTAGCGGCACGGCCGGGCGCGCGGGATTCGCGATCATGAACGGCATCCTCCGGCTCGCCCGGCCGGCACGCGGATCCCGCCATCCCTGATTTCGATCAACCGCCGCGCGCGCGTTCGGGATGTAATCGACCTACTGTTCCGTCGACTCGCGGTGAGGCAATCCATGAAACTGACTTTTCTCGGTGCGACCGAAACGGTGACCGGCTCGAAGTATCTGGTCGAGCACGGCAGCCGGCGCGTGCTGGTCGATTGCGGCCTGTTCCAGGGGACGAAGAACCTGCGGCTGCGCAACTGGCGGCCGCTGCCGCTCGCGGCCGACACGCTGGACGCGGTCGTGCTCACGCACGCGCACCTCGATCACACCGGCTATCTGCCGGTGCTCGCGCGCGAAGGGTATCGCGGGCCGGTCTACTGCACGGCGGCCACCGCCGAACTCTGCGACATCATGCTGCGCGACAGCGCGCGGCTGCAGGAGGAGGAAGCCGACTTCGCGAACCGGCACGGTTACTCGAAGCATCATCCGGCGCAACCGCTCTACACGCTGGACGACGCGCAGCGCGCGCTGCGCCTGCTGAAGCCCGTCGCCTTCGACGAATGCACGGCGCTGGGCGGCGGCGTGTCGTTCCGCCTGCTGCCGGCCGGGCACATCCTCGGCGCGGCGAGCGTCGTGATGCACTGGGATCACAAGGTGCTCGCGTTCTCGGGCGACCTCGGCCGATATCACGACCCGATCATGCAGCCGCCGCGCCCGCCCGCGCACGCGGACTACCTGGTCGTCGAGTCGACGTACGGCGACCGGCTGCACCCGGCGTCGGACCCCGAGAATGAACTGGCCGCGCTGTTCGACAAGACCTTCTCGCGCGGCGGGGTCGTCGTGATGCCCTGCTTCACCGTCGGCCGCGCGCAGGAAATCCTGCACTACATCGCGCGGCTCAAGGCGTCCGGCCGCATGGCGCGCGTCCCGGTGTTCCTCGACAGCCCGATGGCGACCGACGTGACCGAGCTCTATCGCCACCATATCCTCGAACACCGGCTGACCGTTTCCGACGCGAACGCCCTCGGCCACGCGGCCACGATGATCCGCTCGGTCGACCAGTCGAAAGCGATCGCCGAACACCATGGCCCGATGGTCATCATCGCCGGCAGCGGGATGGCGACGGGCGGGCGCGTGCTGCACCACCTGACCCGCTACGCGCCCGATGCGCGCAACACGATCGCGCTGGTCGGCTACCAGGCGGCCGGCACGCGCGGCGCGGCGCTCGCCGCGCACGAGCCGACGCTGAAGATTCACGGCGAATACGTCCGCGTGCGCGCGCAGGTCGAGTCGATCACGACGCTGTCGGCCCATGCCGATTACGAAGAGATTCTGAACTGGCTCGGCACGATGCAGGGCGCGCCCGTGCGGACGTTCGTCACGCATGGCGAGCCCGCTGCCGCAGATGCGATGCGCCGGCGCATCTCGGAGCGCCTGCATTGGCCGTGCGAGGTGCCGACCTACGAGCAGTGCGTCGATCTCGACGATGCCGAATCGCGCGGCACGCAGGAACCCGCCGCGCTGTCGTCCTGACCGCCGGCGAAGCGTCGGCAAGACGCCTGCCGCGCGTGACGGAACGCGCCGCCGCCGCGGTTCCCGCCACACGCGGCCCCGGGCCGGCACTCAGCCGATCTCGATGATGACCTTCAACGCGCGGGTTTGCGCGGCGCGCCCGAACGTGTCGTACGCGCTTTCCACGTCGTCGAGCGAGAACCGGTGCGTGATCAGGCGCGCCGGATCGAGGCGTCCGGCCCCCACGGTCTTCAGCAGCATCGGCGTGCTGACGGTGTCGACGAGCCGCGTCGTGATCGAGATGTTGCGATCCCACAGCTTCTCGAGGTGCAGGTCGGCCTTGACGCCATGGACGCCGACGTTCGCGACCACCCCGCCGGGCGCCACCAGCGACGTGCACATCTCGAACGTCGCCGGAATGCCGACCGCCTCGATCGCGCAATCCACGCCCACGCCGTCGGTCAGCTTCATCACGCCCGCTATCGGGTCGCCGTCGCGGCCGTCGAGGCAGTCGGTCGCGCCGAAGCGCCGCGCGACGTCGAGCCGATGGCTGTCCGGGTCGATCATGATGATCCGCGCGGGGGAATAGAACTGCGCGGTCAGCAACGCGGCCAGCCCGATCGGCCCGGCCCCGACGATCGCGACCGAGCAGCCCGGCTGCACCTTGCCGTTCAACACGCCGCATTCGAAGCCGGTCGGCAGGATGTCGGACAGCATCACGAGCGCGTCCTCGTCCGCGCCGGCCGGAATCCGGTACAGGCTGGTCGCCGCATGCGGGATGCGCACGTACTCGGCCTGCGTGCCGTCGATCCGGTTGCCGAGGATCCAGCCGCCGGTCGTGCAATGCGAATACAGGCCGCGGCGGCAGTATTCGCAGCGGCCGCACGACGAGATGCATGAAATCAGCACGTGGTCGCCCGGCTTCGGCGAATCGACCGCCGCGCCGACCTGCTCGACGATGCCCACCCCTTCATGGCCGAGAATGCGGCCCGGTTCGCAGGTCGGCACGTCTCCCTTGAGGATGTGCAGATCGGTGCCGCAGATCGTCGTGCGCGTCACGCGGACGATCGCGTCGGTGGGCGACTGCAGTTCCGGCCGGGGCCGCTGTTCGAGCGCCTTGCGCCCGGGCCCGTGATACACGAGTGCTTTCATCGCGATTCCTCCATCGAAAGGGGGGCCTGTTCAGGCATCGGGGCGGCGTCGTGCCGGACTTGCGCCAGCAACGCCGCGAGCGCGCAGGAGGCGAGTCGGACGGCGACGCCGTCGGCGCGGCTCGTCAGCACGATCGGCACGCGCGCGCCCACGACGACGCCCGCGTTCGCGGCGCCGCCCAGGTATTCGAGCTGTTTCGCGAGCATATTGCCCGCTTCGATATCGGGCACGACGAGGATGTCGGCACGGCCGGCAACCGGCGAGTCGATCCCCTTCTCGCGCGCGGCGCGCTGCGATATCGCGTTGTCGAACGCGAGCGGGCCGTCGACGACCGCCCCCGTGATCTGCCCGCGCTCGGCCATCTTCGCGAGCGCGGCCGCGTCCAGCGTCGAACGCATCGCCGGATTGACGGTCTCGACCGCGCACAACACGGCCACGCGCGGGCGCGCGACACCGAGCGCATGCGCGACGTCGACGGCGTTCTGCGTGATCGCCGCCTTCTGCGCGAGATCCGGTGCGATGTTCACCGCCGCGTCCGTCAGGATGAACGGCCGCGAATACGCGGGCGCGTCGATCAGGAAACAGTGGGACATGCGCTTGTCCGTGCGCAGGCCCGATTCCGCGGCCACGACGGCCTCCATCAGCTCGTCCGTATGCAGGCTGCCCTTCATCAGCGCGCCGGCGCGGCCCGCCGCCGCGAGTTGCACCGCGCGGGCCGCCGCCGCATGGCTGTGCGGCACGTCCTCGATCGGCCATTTCGCCAGATCGACGCCCGCCTCCGCCGCCACGCGCGACACCTTCGCGCGCGGCGCGACGATCAGCGGTTCGATCGATGCGCCCAGCGGCGACGCGGCGAGCGCGGCAAGCGCGACGAGGCTGGCCGTGTCGCACGGATGCACGACGGCCACCGTCAGCGGCGGCGCATGGCACGCACGCGCGATCAGGTCGGGCGGCGCGCCGTCCGCGCGCGGCAACAGGCCGGGCAGGCACGCGTCGGCGGGCGCTTCCGGAGGCAGGTTCATCTTCGGGTTCAGGTTCATGTCTCGAGCACGTAACTGCCGGGCGCGGCGCCGAAGCCGGCAGCCGGCACCCGTGCTGGCACGTCGCCCGACGAATGCGCATGCAACCAGTCGCGCCAGCACGTCCACCACGAGCCGTCGACCGCGGGCGTTGCGCTCGCGAAATCGTGCCGGCTGCGGTATGGCGCGCCGGGCTCGCGCGTCGCGCAGCGATAGTGGCGTCCCGGATGGCCGGGTTCGGACACGATCCCGGCATTGTGGCCGCCGGAGGTCAGCACGAACGTCAGCGCGTGGTGCGTGAGCAGATGGAGTTTGTAGACGGAATGCCAGGGCGACACGTGATCGCGCTCGGTCCCGACCGCGAACGTCGGCACGTCGATATCCAACAGCGCGACAGGCCGCCCGTCGACGCAGTAGCGGCCGGCCGCGAGATCGTTGTCGAGGAAGAGCCGCGTCAGGTATTCGGTATGCATCCGGTACGGCATGCGCGTGGTGTCCTCGTTCCACGACATCAGGTCGTTCGGCTTGGTGCGCGTGCCGAGCAGGTATTCGCTCATCATGCGCGACCAGATCAGGTCGCGCGCGTTCAGCAGCTGGAACGCGGCCGACATTTGCGCGCCGTCGAGGTAACCCTGCCGCCACATCAGCGCATCGAGCGCGGACAGTTCGCTGGCATCGATGAAGAGGCCGAGCTCGCCGGGCTCGCTGAAATCGGTCTGGGCGGCCAGCAACGTGATGGACCGCAATACCTCGTGTTGCCGCCCGTCGCGCGCGAGCGCCGCCGCGCCGATTGCCAGCAGCGTGCCGCCGAGGCAATAGCCGACCGCGTGAACGGCCTCGGCGCAGATCGAGCGGGCGGCGTCGAGCGCCGCCATGCACCCGTCGCGCAGGTAATCGTCGAGCCCGAGCTCGCGCGCTTCCGCGCCCGGATTGCGCCACGATACGGCAAACACCGTGTAGCCGGCGTCGACCAGGAAGCGAATCAGCGAATCGTGCGGCTGCAGGTCGAGGATGTAGTACTTCATGATCCACGACGGCACGATCAGGATCGGCTCGCGTGCGACGTCGGCCGTCGTCGGGTCGTATTGCAGCAGCTCGCACAGCGCGTTGCGCCAGACCACGCGGCCCGGCGTGATCGCCACGTCGCGCCCCGGCAGATAGGTGCGCGTGTCGCGTGCCCGCGTGCCGCGCGTGCGTTCGAGCAACGCGTGCGCGTCGTCCAGCCAGTGCCGCAGCCCTGCCGCGAGATTCGCGCCGCCGCTGCGCATCGTCGCGTCGAGCACGACCGGGTTGGTCGCGAGGAAATTGCCCGGCGAGCATGCGTCGAGCCACTGCCGCGCGGCGAATCCGACCAGTGCCTCATGGTGCCGTTCGACGCCCGGCACGCCGCGCGTCGCGTCGCGCCACCAGCGCTGGATCGACAGGAAGCCGTCGCGGTACGCGCAAAACGGCCAGCCGGCCCATGCGGGCGCGACGAAGCGCGGATCGGCCTGCCCGGCGTGCACCGCTAGGCCGCTCGTGTCGGCGGCGTCGGCCTCGTCGTCGCCCGGGTTTGCCGCCGGTGCGGCGGCGGCCAGCCACGCCTGCGTCGCAAGCTCGAAGCATTTTCCCGGCGACACGGCCAGATGCGCGCCCCAGTCGAGCACGGCCAGCGCGAGCGACACGGGCGACAGCCCGAAGGTCATCGCGGCCACGTTCGCATGCGCGGCGCGGTTCCATTGGTCGGCGGGCGACGGCCGGGCCGGCGTGCATTCGGCCGGGTTCGACGCCGGTGCGTGCGTGCCCGTTGGCCGTTTCGGCTCGTGCTCGACCGGCATGCGCGTGACGGATGCTTTCATCGCATGTGCATGCCGCCGTTGACGTCGAATTCCGCGCCGGTCGCGAAAGCCCCCGCATCGGAACACAGGAAGGCGACGAGTTCGGCGATCTCGTCCGGATTGCCCAGGCGGCCGACCGGAATCTGCGGCAGGATCTTGGTGTCGAGCACTTCCTTCGGCACCGTCGCGAGCATCGCGGTCGCCAGATAGCCGGGGGCAACCGTGTTGACCGTCACGCCGTGGCGCGCGAGTTCGAGCGCCAGCGCCTTCGTGAAGCCATGGATGCCGGCCTTCGCCGCCGCGTAGTTCGCCTGCCCGTACGCACCGCGCGAGCCGTTCACCGAGCCGATGTTGACGATCCGCCCGAAGCCGGCCTCGATCATGCCCGGCACGAACGGCTTCGTCATGTTGAACATGCCGTCGAGGTTGGTGCGCAGTACCGCGTCCCACATGCTCTTGGTCATCTTCACGAAGGTCGCGTCGTGCGTGACCCCCGCGTTGTTGACGAGCACGTCGACGCGCCCGAACTCGGCCAGCACGCGCGCCGCGCAGTGCTGGCACGAATCGTAGTCGGAGACGTCGACTTCGAAAGCGTGGAACGTCCTGCCCGCGTCGCGTTCCTGCGCGAGCCACGTCGCGACGTGGTCGTTGCGCTCCGTATGCGACACCGCCACCGTCATGCCCGCGTCGTGCAGGCGCCGGCCGATCGCCGCGCCGAGCCCGCCCATTCCGCCCGTGACGAACGCGACACGATCAGCGCACATGATCGTTCTCCCGGGCGTCGGTCACGCCGTTCAGACGGCGACGGGCACCCGGCGCCTCGTCGTTCGCGTCCTCGAGCCCGCGTTCCAGTGCCGTCATCCATTCGGCCCACGGCATGCTGGCTTCGTTGACCGCGGCCAGTCGTCCCAGATCGGGCAGCCAGTCGGTCTGATAACGCGACAACGCACCCGCGCCGTATTCGCGCAACCAGTTGCGCCACGCGCCGGCGTTCTCGAACTGCGCACGCATGCCCAGCTCGACGGCGTCCTGCCAGATCGCGACGCTCGCGATCGCGTAGTCGCGCATCACCTGCCGGGTCGCCTCGCCGAACGCCGTCCATTCTTGCGTTTCAGCCAACGCCTGCTGCAGGTGGCCCACCGCGGCGCGGTCCCGCTCGATGCGCCGCCCGGCCAGCGCATGCCATTCATGCTGCCAGTCGCGGTTCAGCGCGGCCATGCGCAGCGCGAGATCGCAGCCCGCGCGGCAAACGTCGTTCGGTGTCGTCCAAGCGTACGTACTCATCGGCTTCCCTCTTTCGATCCGGTCAATGGGTTGGCATCGCGCCACATGCCGCCTGCCCGGGATCGGCATCGCGACCGCTTCACTGTGCGGGCATCGCGCGCGGGAGCCGTTGATCTGAGTCAAGTACGCGGAAACCCTGCTTCGTAGACTGGATTGCACTGGCGGTTCCCCCGTCGATGGAGCGATTCCGATGAGCTACAAAAGCATGCTCGTGCACCTCGATACGAGCGCCCGCGCGCATTCGCGCCTCGAGTGCGCGTTGCGTCTCGCCCGGCGCTTCGGTGCGCATCTCACCGGGCTGTTCGCGGTCTACACGCCCGAGCCCTACTCGTTCTACGTGATGGCCGGCTCCGCCGACTATTTCCACGCGCACCGCGAACAACGCGACGAGCGGCTCGCCGCGCTGGAACGCCTGTTCCATGCGGAGACCGCCCGGGCAAAAGTACCGGCCACCTGGGTTCGCGCGGACGAGCGCGCGAACGTGGCCGTGCCGCGCGCCGCCCGTCTCGCCGATCTGGTGATTGCCGGCCAGAGCGACCCGAACGACCCCGAGACCTATATTGACGACCAGTTTCCGGAGAACCTCGTGTTGTCCGCCGGCCGCCCGGTGCTGTTCTGGCCGTACACCGGCGAATTTCCGTCGATCGGCGAACGGGTTTTCGTCGCATGGGACGGCAGCCGCGAAGCCGTTCGCGCCGCGCACGACGCACTGCCCTTTCTGGAGCATGCGAAGCGCACGACGGTCGCCGCCGTGGTCGACGGCAACTCGGAAGCGGCGACCACGCGCATTCCGGCCGCCGATGCCGCGCTGATGCTGGCCCGCCATGCACACGACGTGAACGTGCTCGACATCGATGCCGGCGCCGGCTCGGCGGTCGGCGACACCTTGCTGTCGCGCGCGTATGAAACCGGGTCCGACCTGCTCGTGATGGGCGCCTACGGCCATTCGCGCTGGCGCGAGCTGGTGATGGGCGGCGCCACGCGCACGGTGCTGGCGTCGATGACGCTGCCGGTGCTGATGTCGCACTGAGGGCGGCCGATGCGTACGCTCGCCCTGCTCGTCGTCAATGCCGGCTCGTCGAGCGTGAAGTTCGCGGTCTTCGCGTACCCGCCGCACGGCGCCCCCGCGCGGCGGCCGCTGCACGAGGGCGAAGCGGTCGCGGCCGGCCACCGCGTATCGATCCGCTTCGACGCCGAGCCCGACGGTTCGCTGCCGCTCGGCACGCGGGAAGACCCCTACCGCGCGGTGCTCGCGCGGATCGCGACGTGGATCCGCACGAAATTGCCGCATGTCGCGCTGGGCGCGATCGCGCATCGCGTCGTGCACGGCGGCGCGCGATACATGGAGCCGGTGCTCGTCGACGACGACGTGCTGGACGCGCTGCGCACGCTGACGCCGCTGGCGCCGTTGCATCAGCCGCACAGCCTGGATGCGATCGACGCGCTGCGCGACGCGTTTCCGGACGTCCCGCAGATCGTCGTGTTCGACACGGCGTTTCATCGCACGCTGCCGCGCACCGAGCAGCTGCTGCCTCTGCCGCACGCGTGGTTCGACCAGGGCGTGCGCCGCTACGGGTTCCATGGACTGTCGTACGAATACCTGTCCGTCGCGCTCGACGAGTCGTTCGGCGCGCGTGCGCACGGCCGCGTGATCGCCGCCCATCTCGGCAGCGGCGCGAGCCTGTGCGCGCTGCGCGACTGCCGCAGCGTCGCGACGACGATGGGCTTCTCCGCGCTCGACGGATTGATGATGAGCACCCGCTGCGGAACGCTCGACCCCGGCGTCGTCCTGCACCTGCTCGAGGCCGGCAAGCTGTCCGGCGACGCGCTGGGACACCTGCTGTATCACGAGTCGGGGCTCAAGGGCGTGTCGGGGGCCTCCGGCGACCCGCGCGTGCTGCTCGCGCGCGAGGCGGCCGGCGACGCGCCGGCCCGCGACGCGCTGGCGCTGTACGTCCATCGCATCGTGCGTGAGGCCGGTGCGCTGACCGCCCTGCTCGGCGGCCTCGACATGCTCGTCTTCACGGCCGGCATCGGCGAGCACTCTGCGGTGTTGCGCGAGCGGATCTGCGCGGCGCTCGGCTGGCTCGGCGTCGCGCTCGACGCGCGCGCGAATGCCGCCGACGCGCATGTCGTGTCGTCCGCGGCGAGCGCGGTCACGGTGGTCGTCGAGCCGACCAACGAGGCCTGGATCGCGGCGCGCGCCGCGGTGCGCGTGCTGAGCGGCAACCGGGACGCTTGATCCAGATCAGCGCGACCGGCGTGCACGCGCCGATGATGAGTGCATCGACATCCGTTCAAGGGAACTGCCATGTACTCGAACATTCTGGTTGCGCTCGACGGCAGCGACACGTCGTCCCGTGCACTCGACGCCGCGCTGACGCTCGCGTCGGAAACGGGTGCCCGGCTGACACCCGTCTACGTCGTCGATTTCCTGGTGCCGGCCTACGACATGTACGGATACGATCCGTCGATCCTGGTCGATGCATTCCGTGAAGAGGGGCTGCGCGTCACCGAGGACGCGGCGCGACGCATGAAAGCACGCGGCGTGGCCGGCACGCCGCAGATCTCCAACGTCGCGCCCGCGGGCGAAACCGTCCCGCACCGGATCGTCGGTCTCGCCAGGGAGATCGAGGCCGACCTGATCGTGATGGGCACGCACGGCCGTCACGGCTTTCAGCGCCTCTTCCTCGGCAGCGTGGCCGAGCGCGTGCTGCGTCAAGCCACCTGCCCGGTCCTGATGATTCCGGCGAGCTGCCCGTCGGAGCACCCCGCCGAATCCCTCGCCGCCTCAACCGAAAAGGTACCGTCATGAGCTACAAGACCCTGCTCGTTCACCTCGACGACAGCGAGCGTTGTGCGACGCGAGTCGACCTCGCGCTCGAACTCGCGGGACGCTGGAACGCGCATTTGATCGGCCTCTACGTGGTCTGCCAGGATCTCCTCGAGCCGTTGCGCCGGCCCGACGAGCCGCTCAAGCTTGCCGTCTACGAGCGCCTGTGCGACCAGCGGCGCAAGGAGGCGGAAGAACGGTTCCTGACCGCCGCCGAGCGCGCGGGACGCAGCGTCGAATGGCAGGCGCCGGCCGGCGACCCAATTGCCGCCACGATCCTGCATGCTCGTCACGCGGATCTGCTGGTGCTCGGCCAGGAAGATCCCGACGACCGCATGACCTACGTGGCGCGCCGTTTCGTCGAGGATGTCGTGATGGGCAGCGGCCGTCCGGCGCTCGTCGTGCCGTATGCGGGCGACGTGCGCACGCTCGGCGAGAACGTGCTGGTCGGCTGGGACGGCGGGCGGGAAGCCGCGCGCGTGATGGCCGACGCGCTGCCGCTGCTCGCCCGCGCACGCTTCGTCAACGTCGAGACGGTTGTCCGCGGCCAGCCCGATCCGGACAAGACGCCCGCCGGCGTCGACGTCGCCGCGTATCTCGAACGGCACGGCGTGCGCGCATCGTTCTCGACGACGCCGCGCGATCGGTCGGTCGGCGTGGGCGCGACGCTGCTGAACCGGGTGACCGACCTGCATGCGGATCTGCTCGTCATGGGCCTGTACAGCCATACCCGCGCCCACGAGCGCGTGCTGGGCGGCGCGACCCGCACGATCCTCGAAACGATGACGGTGCCGGTCCTGCTGTCTCACTGAGCCGGCGCGAACGGGCAGCCACTCGCGGCTGCCCGCTTCCTTCCCCTCACAACACGCCGGCGCACGCGTCCGGCCCCTCCCGTACGACCAGCACCGGCCGGTCCGCGATGCGCACCAGCGACTCGGCGACACTGCCGAGCAACGCGCGGCGCACGCCGCGCCGGCCATGCGTGCCCATCACGATCAGGTCCGCCTCGCATTCGGCCGCGGCGCGCGCCAGCACGTCCGATATGTCTTCTCCGCACGCGTCGATGGTTTGCGCGACGCCGCGCACCCCCGAGAGCCGGAACGCCGTTTCGGCGTCCGAGACCGCTGTCGCGGCCCGGTCCGCGTCCAGCCCGGCCGGATCGCGCTGATCGATATAGCCGCTGTCGACGTCGGCGAGCCGCGGCGCATCCGACACCACGCACATGGCGATGACCAGACTGCCCGACTCGCGGGCGAGCGAGATCGCCTCGTCGAGCGCGAGCCGCGCGCCACGGCTGCCGTCGAGTGCCGCAAAGATCCTGTGATACATGACGCCTCCCAGTTGTCGTCCGGGTTCGACCGGTTCATGAAGCCAGTCTGATCCCGGCAGGCGCCGGTCCGTTGACACGGGTCAAGCACGCGCGGCGTCGCCCCCTTGCGCATCGGTCCCGATTGGCGAATGCCGACAAAACGCGCACAATTCAGGGCGATATCGTGGTTGCGGCCCGCTCCGCCCTTCGTGCCCGGCGTCCGGCCCGCCGCCAGCCCGCCGTCGACGAAATCCGTCAGGATGAACGGCAATGACCGTGAATGCGCCCCCCTTCCGGGCCGGACCGGCTTCGCAGCCGATTCGGCCCAGCCGATATGCGACCGTTGCCGTGCTGCTGACGCTGGTGCTCGGCGTGGCCGCCTCGTTTGCCGCATCCCGGCTGCTGCAGCATCGGGCGGAGCAAGCCGCCCAGGCACGCTTCGCGCAAACCGCGACGCGCGCGACAGCCGACCTCCGCCGCAGCCTCCTCGGTGCCGCCGTCGTCCTGCGCGGCGCCCGGGAATTCGCGTCGGCACTGCCCGCGCCGCCGGACGGCGGCGCGTGGCGCCGTTATCTCGCCGGTCTCGATCTGGACGGGTTGCAGTCGCCGGTCCGCAGCCTCGGGCGAATCGAGCCGAGCCTGGCGAACAACGATCAGCCGACCCGGCAGGCGCTGCAGCGGGCGGCGGAAACCGGCAAGGTCGCGCTCGCCGCGAACGCCATTCAGGACGGCACCGATGCGGCGATCGCCCGGACCGAACTGACGCTGTACTTGCCGATCGATGCACAGGGTGAAGACCGCACGTCGCCCGGCGCGCGGCACGCAACGGCGGCCGGGTACGTGTATGCGGCGCTGAATCCGGCTCGTCTCGTCGATCCGTCCCTGCTCGAACGGCTGCGCCTGGAAATCCTGGCCGACCATCCCGCGGCGCCCGTGTATTCCGGCGGTTTCGGCGGAAGCGACGCATTCGACGCCGGCGCGACGTTCGAGCGGACCGATGCGCTGACGTTCGGCGGCACGCCGCTCTCGCTCCACTACAGCGCGCCGCGCGCCGCGACGGACGCGGCCGCGACGGCCGTGCTGCTGGCGGGCATCGTACTGTCGCTGACGCTGGCCGCGCTCGTGCGGCAGGCCGTCGCGAACCGAACGCCGGCGCCCGCCGGCGACAGCCAGCCCACCGAGGCCCGGATGATGGGCATCATCCGCTCGTCGATGGAGGCCATCATCACCGTCGACGAAAGCCAGACGATCGTGATCTTCAACCCGGCCGCGGAGCGCGTGTTCGGCGTCTCCGCGATGGAGGCGGTCGGTGCGCCGCTGTCGCGTTTCATCCCCGAGCGCTTTCGCGCCGCGCATGCGCGACACGTCGAGCAATTCGGCGTGACCGGCGTGTCGGAGCGCCAGATGGGCCGGCAACGCGTGCTGTTCGGCTTGCGCGGCGACGGCACCGAGTTTCCGATCGAGGCGTCGATCTCGCAGATTCGCGACGGCACCGGCAAGCTGTATACGGTCATGCTGCGCGACGTGACCGAGCGGGTGCGCGCGGAAAACGCCCTCAAGCAGTCGCGCGAGGAACTGCGCGACCTGTCCGCCAACCTGCAGAACGTGCGCGAGGAAGAGAAGACGCGGATCGCGCGCGAACTGCACGACGACCTCGGCCAGCAACTCACCGCGCTCAAGATGGATCTGTCGGCCGTCGAACTGGGGCTCGCGGGCGTCGTCGCGCCCAACCCCGGCGTGCGCGAGCAACTGGGCGGCATGCACCGCCTGATCGATTCGACCGTTGCGTCGCTCCGGCGCATCGCGGCCGATCTGCGGCCGGTGATGCTCGACGACCTGGGCCTCGTCCCGGCGATCGACTGGCTGGCGAACGATTTCACGCGCCGCTACAGAATCACGGTCGACCGGGACATCGCCCCCGGCGACATCGCGTTCACCGGCGCGGGGGCGACCACGCTGTTCCGCATCGTGCAGGAGGCGCTGACCAACGTCGCGCGGCACTCGGACGCGACGAACGTGAAACTGTCGTTGAAAGCGGAAGACGGTTATTGCGTGCTGCGCATCGCGGACAACGGTCACGGCGCGCCGGCGCCCCCCCGCGATGCGCAGGACCGTCCGTCGTTCGGCCTGATCGGCATCCGCGAGCGCGCGCACATGCTCGACGGCACGGTGACGATCGACAGCCAGCCGGGCAAGGGATTCACGATCACCGTGGCGCTGCCGCTGCACGCCATCGAGCAAGGAGAGATGCGGTCATGATCAGGGTACTCATCGCCGACGACCACGCACTCGTCAGGGACGGTCTTCGGCACATCCTGCAGAGCGCGAGCGGGTTCGAGGTCGTCGGCGAAGCGCAGGACAGTGCGTCGACGATCGCGCTCATGCGCGGCACGGACGCCAACGTGCTGGTGCTCGACCTGTCGATGCCCGGCCGCAACGGGGTCGAGCTCATCAAGCAGATCAAGGACGAGAAGCCGGGATTGCATATCCTCGTGCTGACGATGCATGCCGAGCAGCAGTACGCGGTGCGGGCATTCCGCGCGGGTGCCTCGGGCTACATGACCAAGGAAAGTGCCAGCGCCGAACTGGTCGCCGCCCTGACCAAGATCGCGGCCGGCGGCGTCTATGTCAGCCTGACCATGGCCGAGCAGTTCGCGCAGAGCCTGAACGAGCCGACCGATCTCCTGCCGCACCAGCGCCTGTCCGACCGCGAGTTCGACGTGTTCCGGCGCGTCACCACCGGCGAGTCGATTTCCGAGATCGCGCAGGCGCTCTGCGTCAGCGTCAAGACCGTCAGCACGTACAAGACGCGGATCCTCGAAAAAATGCAGATGCCGAACGACACCGCACTCGTCCGCTACGCGATGCGCCACAAGCTGTTCGAGGACCCGGACGAGCTGTGACGCCGACGGCGGCATCGGGCACGGCCGCTTCCCCGCGCGGAGGGACCGGACGCATCGGCGCGGCGAAGCGCCATCCGCCGTCCGTGTCCGGCGCACGCCGACGACGCTCGCGACAAGATGCCGCAGCGCTGTAGGAAACGTCCTACAAGGCTTCCCTCTCCCCTACCGCAACTTCAATTCCGGCTGATTTTCTTGACGCCGCGCAACCTCCATACTTCGCATCAAGAAAAACGAGCAAACGTGCCTCCCGGAGCCAGGGCAGCATCATCGACGAGACCGGCGTAGCGGTCTCCGGCGCGTCCGGCGGGCTTTCCCGACAGGAAGGCGGCAGACACCAAGACCGCCGCTACAACGGCCAGCGCGATCCCGCCCGACGGCGAACCGCCGCTGCCGCCGAACAGGAGCCGATCATGCAGAGCAGTGCCGAAGTCCCGACGACCATGCCGTTACGCCCGTTCATCCCGCTGCGCTCCGTCGAGCCGGCGGATCAGCCCAAGCGCGCCGCGTCCCGCTGTTCGACATGCGCGTTGCGTACCGTCTGCATGCCGCCCGATCTTTCTCCCGACGATTTCGCGCGCGTCGACGCGATGATCTGCACGACGCGCCACGTCCGGCGCGGCGAAACGCTGTTTCGCGCGGGGGACGCCTTCACCAGCATCTATGCGGTGCGGACCGGGTCGTTCAAGACCATCATGATGCATCGCGACGGCGACGAGCAGATCACCGGCTTCCAGATCGTCGGCGAATCGCTCGGGCTCGATGGCGTGCACACCGGGCATCACAACGGCGACGCGGTCGCGCTCGAGGACAGCACGGTCTGCATCATCCCGTTCGGCCAGCTCGAGCAGCTGTGCCGCGAAGTGCGGCCGATGCAGCATCACGTGTACCAGATGATGGGCGGCGAGATCGTGCGCGAATCGTCCCAGATGCTGCTGCTCGGCACGATGAGCGCCGAGCAGCGGGTGGCCGCGTTCCTGCTCAATCTTTCCGCGCGCTTCAAGGCGCGCGGCTACTCGGCCGCGGAATTCGTGCTGCGGATGACGCGCGACGAGATCGGCGAATACCTCGGCATGAAGCTCGAAACGGTCAGCCGCATGTTGTCGAAATTCCAGCACAAGGGGCTCGTCGCGGCGCAGGGCAAGCAGATCCGGATCGTCGATTCGGAAGGCCTGCGGCAAATCTGAGCGCGCCGCGGCGCCGTCGGGCGGATCAGCCGCGCATGCCCAGCACGGCGGCGCCCGATACGCGTCCGCCGCGCAGGTCGTCGAGTGCGCGGTTCGCGTCGGTCAGCGCGTAGCGCACTGCCTCGACCCGCAGCGGCATCGCGGCGGCGACCCGCATGAATTCGACTGCGTCCGCACGGGTCAGGTTGGCCACCGACGCGATGCGGCGTTCGCCCCACAGCCACGCGTACGGAAAGGCCGGGATGTCGCTCATGTGAATGCCGCCGCACACGACGATCCCGCCTTTGTCGACCGCGCGCAGCGCGGCCGGCACCAGCGCGCCCACCGGCGCGAAGATCAGCGCCGCATCGAGCGGCTCCGGCGGCGTTTCGTCGCTGCCGGCGGCCCATGCTGCGCCCAGCGACAGCGCGAGCTGCTGCGCGTCCGTGTCGCCGGGCTTCGTCAGCGCGAACACCTCGCGTCCTTCGCCATGCGCGACCTGCGCGACGAGATGCGCCGCCGCACCGAAGCCATAGATGCCGATGCGGCGCGCGTCGCCCGCCATGCGCAAGGTTCGGTAGCCGATCAGGCCCGCGCACAGGAGCGGCGCGGCTTCCAGGTCGGCATAGCGCCGCGGCAGATGCACGCAATACCGGTGATCGGCGGCCGCACGCTCGGCGTAGCCGCCGTCGATCGTGTAGCCGGTGAATCCGGCGGTGTCGCACAGGTTCTCGCGGCCGGACGTGCAATACGCGCAATGTCCGCACGTCGAGCCGAGCCACGGAACACCCACGCGGTCGCCCACCGCGAAGCCCGTCACGCCCGCACCCATCGCGCGCACCGTTCCGACGATTTCGTGCCCCGGAATCAGCGGCAGCTTCGGATGCGCGAGCTCGCCGTCGACGACGTGAAGATCCGTCCGGCACACGCCGCATGCGTGCACGTCGATCAGCAGCTGGCCCGGCGCGGGCGACGGATCCGGCACGCGCGCTTCGCGCAAGTGCGGCGTCGTGCCGTCAAACATCATCGCGAGCATGCTCCCCTCCCTGCGCGATCGGTCTCGCGCGTTTCGCATTCCAAGCGTAGCCGCACCGCAACGCGCGCGGCTCGCCCGATGACGGGGGCTTGACGTGGGTCAACGGCCGCCGGTCGGTTGCTGACACGATGAAGTGGCATGACGCCGCCCGCGCGGCAACCAGGAGATGATCGATGATATCCGTTCCCCCGCTTGCCGCAAGCGCCCATCCCGACCAGCAACTGAGGGAGCTGCTGGGCTACGCGGTGCTGGCGCCGTCCAGCCATAATTCCCAGCCGTGGCGCTTCCTGGTCAACGGCACCACGATGTCGGTCTGCGCCGACCGCGTCCGCGCGCTGCCGGTGGTCGATCCGTTCGATCGCGAGCTGATCATGAGCTGCGGCGCGGCGTTGCTCAACCTGCGAGTCGCGCTCAATCACGCCGGGCTCGCCCATACGATCCGCACGTTTCCGTCCGAAGTCGATCCCGATCTCCTGGCACTCGTCCGGGTCTGCGACGACGGTTATTCCGATGCGTCGCTCGGCGCGCTGTTCGATGCGATTCCGGAGCGCGTCACCACGCGCGCGCCGTTCGAATCGACGGCCGTGCCGGACGAGATCCAGCAGGCGCTGATCGCGGCGGGCGTCGCGGAAGGTGCCGACGTCGCGTGCGTCGACTCGATCGCGCATCGCGCGCGCGTCGCCGAGCTGGTGGCCGAGGCCGACCGTCAGCAGTTCGCGGACCCGCGCTTTCGCCGCGAGCTGGCGAGCTGGATCGATCCGCGCCGGCACGTCGACGGCATGCCGGCCTTCGCGGCCGGCGTGCCGTCGTTGCTGGACTTCGCCGCGCCCGTCGTGACGATGGCGGTACGGACCTTCGATCTCGGCAACGGGCTCGCCGCGCTGCATCACCAGCTCGTCGGTGCGTCGCCGCTGATCGTGTGCATCGCGACCGTGCGCGACGATCGCGAAGCGTGGCTCGCCGCCGGCCAGGCGCTCGAGCGCATCCTGCTCGTCGCGACGCGCGCGGGTTATACCGCGTCGTACCTGAACCAGCCGATCGAGACGGCCGGCCTGCGTGCCCACCTGCGCCACATGCTCGGGCTGCGCGGCGAGCCGCAGTTGCTGCTGCGCGTCGGGCGCGGTCCGCATACGCCGCATTCGCCGCGTCGCCCGCTCGACGACGTGATCTCCTTCACCTGACCTCGACGAGGAACCGAACATGAACGTCATGCGTTGCGCCGCCCTCTGCGTGATCGCCGTCGCGGCCGGCGCGGCCGCCGCGCAGACGACCGTGCCCGAGCCGACCGAACTCGTCAATGCCCAGCACTGCATGTTCTGCCATACGCTCGACATGACGTTCCTCGGGCCGTCGTTTCACGAGATCGCCGAGCGCTACCGCGGCGATCCGCACGCCGCCGCGGAACTGGAACGCAAGCTGCGCGTCGGCGGCCGTGCGCATTGGGGCGACACGCCGATGCCGTCCGCCGTCGATCGCGGCGGGCCGCTGTCTCCCGACGACGCGCATCAGCTCGTGCAATGGGTGTTGAGCCAGTGATCGGCGCGCGGCACTTCCGTTCATGTCGACCCTCGTGAAACGCGCGCCCGCCGGCATGGCGAGAGACCGCGCACGCCGCCGCCCCGCATCCGCCGCGACGCTCGCGAAGGCCCGCGCCAAACGGCCGCGCGCGAAGCCCGAGGCCGTCGTCGGCAAGGCCGCCGGCGGGCGCACCCCGCGCCGGCCGCGGCGCGGCGCCCATTCCCTGAACCGGCCGCCGGCCGAGGAAGACGCGACCCTTCTGCAGGGTGCCGGCATGCGCGGCATCCGGCTGCAATTCGATTACTGGAAAGCCGAGGAGCGGCTGCAGAACGAGCGGATCGGCCATGCGGTCGTGATCTACGGCAGCACGCGCATCGTCGCGCCGTCGGTCGCGAAGGCGCGGCTGGACGAAGCGAATCGCCTGCTCGCGGAGCGTCCGTACGACGCGGGCCGGCGGCGCGCCGTCACGATCGCCAGCCGGCTCGTCGAATACAGCGTGTATTACCGCGTCGCGCGCGAATTCGGGCGCATCGTCGCGCATGCCGACCGCTGCACGCGCACCGCGCGCCTCGCCATCGTTACGGGCGGCGGTCCCGGCATCATGGAGGCCGCCAACCGCGGCGCCTACGAACGCGGCGCGCCGAGCATCGGCTTCAATATCGAGCTGCCGCGCGAACAGGCGCCCAATCCGTACATCACGCCGGCGCTCGGCTTCCGGTTCCACTATTTTGCGATCCGCAAGCTGCACCTGCTCGAGCGCGCGAAAGCGGCCGTCTTCTTCCCCGGCGGCTACGGCACCTTCGACGAGCTGTTCGAGGTGCTGACCTTGCTGCAGACCCGAAAGATCGCGCCGCTGCCGGTCATCCTCGTCGGCGAGGCGTACTGGCGCCGCGCGATCGACCTGGCGTTTCTTGCCGACGAAGGGATGATCGACCGCCGCGACCTGGAACTGTTCACGTATTGCGAATCCGCCGCGGCGATCTGGCAAGCGATAGGCAGCTGGTATGCGCGGCGGCGCGAACGCGCGCCGGCACGCTGCAACGCGGCTTCGACGCCACGTGCCGTGTAGGAATCGGCCGACGGAACGGGCGCGATTCCTACCGCGACTTCGGGGCAGGCTGATTGAACCGCGGGCGCGCAGCAACGATACTGAAATCACGGGTACCGGCCGACCGGCACGCCGATCGCGCAACCACCAGGAGAGACGTCATGTCAAACGCCGACTATCGTTCCGATTCGGGGATGCGGGTTGCCGCGTCCGACACGGCAGCGCTCGACACGCTGGCACTCGTCGCCCTCGCCCGGGACGCCGGCATGCTGGTAATACTCGACGGACAGATCGGGCGCGAGCGGTACGAAAGCGTGACGGGATCGATCGCCACGCTGGCCCGCTTCGCCCAGGCGCTGCAGCTTGCCGCGCTCAAGGCGGCGTGATGCCCGGCATCGCGGCGGCGGGCATCGGCAGCCGTCGCCGCTGCGACGGCCGCTGTCGCCGCGCGGTGTCGCGCGTCCGTTCGGGAGCGGCCACCTTTCAATGAACGGCTGCCTGTCGGGGCACGGCAACCCTTGCGCCCCGACCTTGTCCCGATAAAGCCGCGGTGAACCGCCCGTTTTCCGGAAGGGTCGCCCGCATGCTTCCGGGCGTGGCGCTGCTCGCGCACTATCGGCGCGCGTGGCTCGCGCGCGACCTGTACGCGGGAATTGCGCTTTCGGCCATCCTGGTGCCGGTCGGCATGAGCTACGCGCAGGCAGCCGGGCTACCCGCCATCACGGGCCTCCATGCATCGATCGCCGCATTGCTCGCCTATGCGCTACTCGGCCCGAGCCGGATCCTCGTTCTCGGCCCCGATTCCGCGCTGGCGGCGCTGATCGCGGGTGCCATCGCCCCGCTCGCCGCCCATGATCCGCAGCGCGCGATCGCGCTGTCGGGCGCGCTGGCGCTGTCGGCGGGCGCGATCTGCATCCTGTTCGGTGCGCTCGGTCTCGGTTTCGTCACCGACCTGCTGTCGCGCCCGATCCAGTACGGTTACCTGAACGGCATCGCGATCGCGCTCGTCGTCGGGCGGTTGCCCGAATTGTTCGGCATGCCCGTGTCGGGCAGCGACGTGTTGTCCAGCTTGCCGCGCATCGCGCACGCCTTCGCCGACGGCCGTTTTTCCCTCGCCGCCGGCCTGCTCGGCGCCGCGGTGCTGGCAGCCATTTTCCTGATCAAACGCGTGACGCCGCGCGGGCCCGGCATATTGGTCGCCGTGCTGGCGGCAACGCTCGTCGCTCGCCTGCCGCCGTTGCACGGCGTCGCGACGGTCGGCGCGTTGCCGGCCGGCCTGCCCGCCCCGCACCTGCCGGCCGTCTCGCTGGCCGACGTGGGCGCACTCGCGTCCGGCGCGATCGCCGTCGCGCTGGTGTCGTTCGCCGACATCAGCATGCTGTCGCGCGCGCTGTCCGTACGGGCGGGCGATGCGCCGGACCGCAACCAAGAGCTGATCGCACTGGGCGCGGTCAATCTGCTGGCCGGCGTGACGCAGGGCTGCGCGGTCAGCAGCAGCGCGTCCCGCACGCCGGTCGCGATCGCCGCGGGCGCGCAAAGCCAGGTCACGAACGTCGTCGCCGCCGCGTGCATCGCGATACTGCTCGTTGCCGCGCCGATGCTGCTGACGTTCGTCCCGCGCACCGCGCTGGCCGCGGTCGTGATCTACGCGGCGTTCGGCATCGCCGACGTCCGCGGCGTCGTCCGGCTGTACCGGATGCGCCGCGGAGAATGCCTGATCTCGATGCTGTGCTTCGCCGGCGTGATCGGCATGGGCGTCGTGCCAGGCATCCTGCTCGCCAGTGCACTGTCGCTGCTGTCGTTCGTCTGGCGGGCCTGGCACCCGTACGACGCGGTGCTGGGCCGGCTGACCGGCGTGCGCGGCTATCACGACGTCGCGCGGCATCCCGACGCCGTTCAAACGCCGGGGCTCGTGCTGTTTCGCTGGGATGCGCCGCTCTTCTATGCGAACGTCGAGATCTTCTGCGAGCATCTGGATGCCGCGATCGCACGAGCGGCCGGCCCGGTCACGCGAATCGTGATCGCCGCCGAGCCCGTCACCGACATCGACGTCAGCGCCGCGGACCGGCTCGTCGCGCTGCGCGAGGAACTCGGGGAGCGCGGCATCGCGATGAATTTCGCGGAAATGAAGGGGCCGGTGAAGGATCGCCTGCGCGCCTACGGCCTGTTCGACGCATTCGGCGCGGCCAGCTTCTTTCCGACCGTGACCGATGCGGTCGCCCGTCATGTCCGGCAGCCGGAACGACATGTGCGTGCCTGCCGGAGAAAGCGCGCGCGGCACCGGCGCGTCTCGCGCAAGACGCGGCAAACGCAATAGTCGGGCGCGGACGACCCGGGCGCGCAGCGAATCCGTCGCAGCTTCGCGCTCGATCCCGTGCGTCCCGCCGTGCTCGAACGTCCGCCCGCGGATACCGTCCGGTGATTCGAGCGTGACGTGGGGCCGGCAGCGGAAGCCGCCCGTTGCGGCCGCGACCGTCTCGATCGCAACCGCTCCACCCGTTTCGTGAAGTGCACCTGAAAGCGTCATCCGGCGACCCTGCCGGATCGCCGTGGACCGCCCGTCCGCCTGCCGGACTTACTCGACCACCAGGTCGTCGACGACGGCACGCACGCCGCGCGCGGACCACGCGGCACCCCGCACGGCCTTGCGTTCGGAAAACGAGCCGACCTTGCCGGACAGCCGCACGGTACCGTCGTGCACGTCGATCGCGATGTGCTTCGCCTCACGTTCCGCGTGACGCATGATCGCGCGCTTGATGTTGCCGCCGATGTCGTCCGAACCGACCGTGCCCTGCACCGCGATGTGGTCGGTCACGCCCGTCACGCTGCGCATCTGCGAGATCGCGCGCACGGCCAGGTGGCTCTGGTACGCCCAGTCGACCCTGCCCGACAACGTGATCCAGCCGCGCTCGACCTGCACCTTGACCGCGTCGTCGTGCAGCCCGACCGTCCAGTGCAGCACCGAACGCACCGCTTTCGCGATGTCCTCGTCGGTGCGCACGTCGTCGTCCGGCAGATGCACGGTCATGTCGACGACGAGCGCCTTGACGCCGCCCACGCGGTTCGCCGCACGCTCGATCGCCAGCTTCTCCGCGTAGCTCGGCGGATGACCCGAAAGCGTCACGATCCGGTCGGCCACCTCGACGCCGATGCGGGTCGAATCGATCGACGGGTCGGACTCCAGTTCGTCCTGGACATCCTGCTTCAACTGCTTGTCGGTTTTCATCGTCTGCTCTCCTGTGAGCCGCGGCGCGCCTGTCCGCCGCACGTCGTCAGCGTTGCACACGCGCGGCGCCCGGTCGCTGATGCAGGTCAACGGATGCCGCACGCCGCAAGTCGTGGCCGGCCGGTGCGCTGCTTGACGGAAGTCAAGCCGATACGGCCCAGCCGCCTTATCGTGAGATCGCCGATGCGCGAGGTTCCAGGCACGCGCAATCACGCTTCAAGGAGACTCGCATGACCGCACCGCACCTGTTGGCCTATTCGCCGGCGCCCGCCGCGCGGCCGGCGTCGCCCGAGGGCGACTCGCCGGAGATCATCGACCTGCCGCGCCCGATGCTCGACAACGACGTGCCGCTGATGGCCGCGCTCGCGACCCGCATGAGTTCCCGCGAATTCGCCGCCGCGCCGCTCCCGCCGGTGACGCTCGGCACGCTGTTGTGGGCGGCGGACGGCATCAACCGGCCGGCAAGCGGCGGCCGAACCGCGCCGTCCGCGCACGCATTCAACGAAATCGACATCTACGTGGCGCTGCCTGGCGGCGTCTATCGTTACGATGCGCCCGCGCACCGGCTCGTGCTCAAGCATGCCGTCGATGCGCGCAACCTGACCGGCTATCAGGACTTCGTCGGCCGCGCGCCGCTGGATCTCGTCTACGTCGTCCGGACGGCCGCGATACTCGACATGCCGCCCCAGCAACGCGACGTGTTCTCGGCAATCGCGGCCGGCGCCATCGCGCAGAACGTCTCGCTGTACTGCGCGGCGGCCGGCCTCGGCACCGTCGTGCGCGGCTGGATCAATCACCGCACGCTCGCCGACGCGCTGCGGCTGAACGAGGACGAGTTGCCGATCCTCGCGCAGACGGTCGGCTATCGGACCGGCAGTGCGCCCTCGCATGCATGAGCACGGCGGCGGCCGCGCCTGCAAGACGGCGCGCGGATCGCTCCGCGCGCCGGATCCTCCCGATGGGCGACGCGTGCCCGCATCGCCCGTTGCCCGTCGTCCGATCAGCTGATCGCGAGTTTCTTCTGCCCGACCGGCGCCTTCTTCGGCAGCGTCAGCGACAGCACGCCATCCTGATAGGTCGCCTTCGCGTTCGCATCGTCGATGTCGCCGGACAGCGAGAACGAGCGGCTGATCGCACCGCTGTAGCGCTCGCGCCGGATCACGCGCTCACCGTCCTTCTGCTCGTTGTTGCGCTCGATCTTCGCGTGGATCGATACGGTGTTGCCCGTCACCTGGACGTCGATGTCGTCCTTCGCGACGCCGGGCAGCTCCGCGTTCACCGTGTACGCCTTGTCGTTTTCCGTGACGTCGATCTTCATCGATGCGAGATCGGGCTCGTCGGCCAGCGTCATGCCGCGCAGCGGCCTGAACAGACCCTGGAACAGATCGGCCACGGGTTCGATCGAAAACGGATCGTAACGCGTCATGTTGCTCATGATTCGCACTCCTCATAGGGATGACGTGCAGCCGGTGCGCTCGTCCCGACAGCAGCGGCCGCGATGAAGACCGGATGGCGCGGCACCCAATGCCGCGCGTGGGACGAATGATCTTTCGAATTCCAGCGTACCTCCGCGCCCCGGCACGCGCTTGATGCGCGTCAAGGGCGGCGGCCGATTACGTGCAGAACCGGAAATGGCCGCTGTGGAGCAGGATCGGCCGACCGCCGATTTCCTCGAGCAGGCAGCGCGCGGCGCGCTCGATCGCGGGACGATGGCGTGCGAATGCATCGACGAGGTCCGGCTCGCGAGGGGATGCCGCGCGGAAATGATCTTCCAGCGCGGCCGCGGTGATCGCGCAGCGTACGCGGCGGCCCTCGACGAGCGCCGGAAAGCTCAGCGCGGAATCGAGGTCGCAATACGTCGGATGTTCGGAAGGAAACGAGATCTGCATGATGATCACCTGGGCGGGTAACGCACGGGCCGACGGCGGGACTAGGCCGCCGCGACCGTCGCGTGCGCGGCATCCTCGCCGCGCACGAGCAGGACCGGGCAACGCGATGCGCGGAGGAAGCGCTCGGCGACGCTGCCGAGCACCAGCCGCCGGACACCGCGTCGACCATGCGTGCCGACCACGGCCAGATCGATCGAATGATCGACGACGTAGCGCTGCAGGCGCTCCGCGACATCCTGACCGAAATCGGTCTCGACGAGGTCCGTCTCGCCGTTGACGGCCGCGCGCGCGATCGCCCGGTCGGCATCGTGCAAGATCGCGGCGCCATGGCGCCGGATCTCGTCGAGCAAGGCTTCCGGCTCGATGCGGCCGCGGTAGGCGAGCAGCGCGGATTTGTCGACGACGAACACGGCGAACAGGCGGGCGCCGCATACTTTGGCCATCCTCAGGCCTGCGTCGAGCGCCTGATTAGCGGTAGGACTGCCATCCGTCGCAACCATGATCGTCGTGTACATGCGGGCCTCGCTGAGGAACGGACGCGCGAGCGGCGTCCGGATTCGCTTCCATCATCGGCGCTCGCCGCCGGCACGCGTTGACCGGGGTCAACGGTTTGAAGCCGCGATGAAACCGGCACGCGCGGAGACTGGCGGCAGCCGCGGCATGCGGGCCCGAGCGGCCGGCATCCGGCCGACCGGGAGGCGCGGCACCGCGTGGCCCGGAATCGGCGGCATCCGACGCTAGCTCGGCGGGTTCTCGTCAGGCCGGAAGCCCTGCTCGATTTCAAGGATCTTCCGCGCGCACACATCGTATTGCCAGCCGGGGCCGCCGTCGGTGTCGTACATGCCCTTGCACATCGCCTTGAGCCGGATCACCGCGCCGCCGCCGCCCGATTCCTCGCGCGACGCCCAGAGATAGACTTGTCCCGCCGCATACGGTTGCGCCGTCTCGATCCGGTCCGCACCGAATCGCGTGATCCGGGTCGACGAATGCGCCTGGACGTAGCGCCGCGTGCGGCTCCACGCACGGTCGCATTCGGACGGTGTCGAACACGGCAGCGATGCGGCCTGACGCATCGCGAGCAGTCGTGTTTCCATCGTCCTGAATGTCGCGGATCGCTCCGCGCCGGCGCAGGCGCCCAGCGCGAGCAGCACGATCATCGCGAACGCTCGTCGTTTCATCGTCAATGCCTCTCGGGCCATGAATGAGGCCGTGAATGCCGCACATGGTCGCGCGCCGCTTGACGCAGGCGCCACAGCCGACTGTATGCGCCGCGTCGGCCGCCGCGGTTGACCTGCATCAAGCGCGCTTTCGCGCCTCCGGCTTGACCCGCATCAAGCCGGAATGCGCCGCGCTCGGCTGCAATACGGCTCATCGAGTCGGCAATGCCCGGCCTGCCGGTCCGGCGACATCGGGCAGACGGGAGCGCGCAGGCTCGGGTCGAATCCAACCCGCCGGGTGCGGCAACGCGCAGGCGCACCCGTACAACCCATTCGTTCATCATGTCCCGAGCGCCGCATCCCCCGTTCGTGCCGAGTCGCGGAAACACGCGACGACAGTCGACGCAATTCGATCGCGCCATGCGCCGACCTGCCACCTATCCGCACCCCGCGGGCCGGATCGAGCGGATCGAAACCCATCTGTCCGTCGTTTATCTGGCCGGGCGCTATGCGTACAAGCGCATCAAGCCGGTGCGCTTCGCCTTCGTGGATCTCGTGCGGCCGGCGCGGCGGCGGCGCTGCGCGCTCGCGGAGTGCACGCTCAACCGGCCGTTTGCCGGCCCGTTGTACCTGGGCGTCTGGCCGCTCCTCGCGCACGGCCGGCGCTGCGCGTTCGGGGCACCGGTGCCGACCGGCGGGCGCCGGCAGCGGACGGTGCCGGGCGAGTACGTGGTGCGCATGCGCCGTTTCGACGCGCACGCGATGTTGTCGGCTCGCAGCGCATCGCACGACGACGGTCTCGCGGATGCGGACGCCCTCGCCGATACGCTGGCCCGCCACCATCTGCATGCGCCGCGCCGTGCGCCGCGCGGCCATCCCGGTAGCGCCGCCGGCGTCGCGGCCCAGTGCCGCCCCTTGCTCGACACGCTCGATGTCACGGTGCCGGACGAAGCCGCGCTGCGCGTCTGGTACGACGCCGAGCTGATCCGCATCGCGCCGCTGCTCGCCGCTCGGCAATCGCGCGGTTTCGTGCGCGCGTGCCACGGGGATCTGCATCTCGACAACATCGTGCGCTGGCGGAACCGGATCCTGATGTTCGACTGCATCGAATTCGACGACGCGCTGCGCTGGATCGACGTGGCGAGCGATCTCGCGTTCGCGCTGATGGATTTCTCCGCCCACGGACGCGAGGATTGCGCCCGGCGCCTCCTTTCCGGCTGGCTGGCACGCACGGGCGACCCCGCGGCACTGGGCGTGCTGCCGTGCTACTTCGTCTACCGTGCGCTGGTGCGCGCGCTGACCGCCCGGCTGCGCGGCGACGAAGCGGCGCGCGAGCGCTATCTGCGCACGGCGTCGGCGATGGCCGACGCACGACGCGATGCGCAACCGGTTTTGCTCCTGTGTCACGGGCTGTCCGGCTCGGGCAAATCGCTGGCCAGCCGCGCACTGGCCGAGCGGCTCGGCGCGATCCGGTTGTCCAGCGACGACACACGCAAGCGCGTGGCCGGCGCCTCGGCCGGCACCCGCCTGCCCTCGAATGCGTATTCGGACACGGCGATCGACGAGATCTACGACGGACTGCTTTCGACAGCTCGCGTAGTGCTCGACAGCGGCTACACGGCGATCGTCGACGCCACGTTCCTGCGCGGGTGCCACCGGGCAGCGTTCATCGCGCTCGCCGCACGGCTCGGCGTGCGCGTCGCGATACTGGATTTCACCGCGAGCCCGGCAACGCTTGCCGCGCGTGTCGCTGCCCGGGCGGCACGCGGACGCGATGCCTCCGATGCCGACACCGCCGTGCTGGCCCGGCAGATCGAGCAGGCCGATCCGCTGACCGAAGCCGAAGCGGCGATCGCCGTCCGCTTCGATACCGACCGCGACGCCGCCGCATATGGCAGCCGCGCGTTCTGGTCGCCGCTGCTCGCCGCACTGCGCGCGTAGGCGCGCGGGGCGAATCCCGCCGGCACACGGCCGGGCCGCCCCATCGCCGTGACGGTCAGCGGCCGAACGTGCGGGTGTGGTCGTCGTAGTCGAACAGTCCCGCGTAACGGCCCCAGTCGGTCACGACCCGCAGCGCCTGGTCCGCGCTGCGCGGATCGAGACGATCCTCCAGTTCGAGTTCGAAACGCTCGCGCGGCGCGCGACGCCCCTCGCGTTCGCCGAGCACTTCGTCGATATGCTCGGCGAGCGGCACGAACCGGACGACGTGCTCGCGAAACAGGCGCCGCCGCGCGTCGTCGTCGCTTTGCGCGAACACCTGGCCCGCGGCGCTCAGCCGGATGGTCCGGTCGCGCCATTCGGCGAACGCGAGCAGATGGAGCGCGGCCGCCGTCGAATGGAGCGCATCGACCCGGAGCGCGAGCGCCGCTGCAATCGTGCCGAGTTCCGCATGCCCGTCGTACGGCGCGGCCGCGAGCGTCTCGACGAATCCGGCGAGGTGGTGACTCGACACGTTAGGCAGTTTCATGGCCAGCGCACCGCCCGTCGCTGCGCGGTCGGCCGTCGCATCGGCGATGCGTGCCGTCAGCGCCGCATAGATCTTGCCGACGATCGCCTGCACGGCCGGATCGTGCCGGCTGCGCGGGCGCGGCAGCGGCACGTTCAGCGTCGCCTCGACGTGCGCCGGGCCGCCGCCGAGCACCAGGATGCGATCGCACATGAGCACGGCTTCCTCGATGTTGTGCGTCACCATCAGCACCGACCGCGTCGACAGCTGGTGCGCATCCCACAGGTCGAGAAAGTCGGTGCGCAGCGTTTCGGCGGTCAGCACGTCGAGCGCGGAGAACGGTTCGTCCATCAACAGCAGCACGGGTTCGCTGACGAGCGCGCGGGCGAAACCGACCCGCTGACGCATGCCGCCCGACAGTTCGCGGGGAAACGCCGATTCGAACCCGTCGAGCCCGATCAGCTCGATCGCGGCGGCCGCGCGGGCGCGGGCATCGCCCGGCGCAAGACCCAGCGCGTCGAGGCCGAGCTCGACGTTTTCGATGACGGTCAGCCACGGATACAGCGCGAAGGTCTGGAATACCACCGCGATGCCGTCGGTCGGACCGGCGAGCGGCGCACCGCGATACGTCACCGTCCCGGACGAGGGTTTGACGAGCCCGCCGGCGATCCTCAGCAGCGTGGATTTGCCCGAACCGGAGCGGCCCAGCAGCCCCAGGATCTCGCCCGTGTGCAGCGCGAGGTCGATATCGGCCAGCACGTGCCGCGGCTCGCCGGACGGCTCCGTGAACGATCGGGATACGGCCCGCATCTCGAGCACGACCGCCGCCGGGTCGGGCGGCGGCGCCGCCACGTGCGTGACGTTGCGTTCGGTGTCTTCGCTGAGGTTCGGCACCCGCGTCTCCCGTGCGTAAAGGATCGGTTGAGGGCTCAATCGAGCCGCGTGCGGCGTTCCGCGAACGCGACCATCGGGCGCCACACGAGCCGGTTGGTCGCGATCACGAGCAGCGACATCGCGGCGACGCCGAGCGCGATACGCGGATAGTCGCCGGCGTCGGTCATCCGCGCGATATAGGCGCCGAGTCCGCCGGCATCCAGGCGCGTGCTGCCCCAACTCACGGCCTCGGCGACGATGCTCGCGTTCCATGCGCCGCCCGACGCGGTAATCGCGCCCGTCACGAAGTACGGCAGGACGCCGGGCAGCATCACGTGTCGCCACCAGGTCGCCGGCCGTACCCGAAAGCACGCGGCCGCTTCGCGCAGGTCGGCCGGGAACGCGTTCGCCCCGGCGATCACGTTGAACAGGACATACCATTGCGCGCCCAATATCATCAGCGGGCACAGCCAGATGCGGGGTTCGAGCCGCAGGTGCACGATCGCGAACACCGCGACCGGAAACAGCAGGTTGGCCGGAAACGCGGCGAGGAACTGCGTGACCGGCTGGATGCGGGCGGCCACGCGCGGCCGCAGACCGATCGCGATGCCGGCCGGCACCCAGATCGCCGACGCGATCGTGACCAGCACGGTCACGCGCACGAACGTCAGCGCGCCTTCGCTCGCGACGACACGCAGGTCCGTCCACGTGAGCGTCGCACGTCCGTGCCGGTACAGTTCGACCGCCGCATACACGCATCCCGCCCCGCACAGTGCAAACCCGAGCACGTCGCCCGCGTGGCGCGGCAGCGCGATCCGGGCGCGCCATGCCGGCACGAACCCGCGCAGCCGCGCGCGCGCCACCCGGCGCAACACCGCCCGGACCGGGCCGACTCCACGGGCGATCCATGGCGATCGGTGGAACAGGTCGAGCATCCAGCTGCGCGACGCGACCGTGGGCGACGCATCGCCATAACGGAACCGCTCCGACCACGCGACCAGCGGCCTGAACAACAACTGGTCGTACAGGGCGATCGTGACGCTCATCGCGACGATCGCCCAGCCCACGGCCGCGAGGTCGCGATTCGCGATCGCCTGCGCGACGAAGGCGCCGACGCCCGGCAGGTCGACGCGCCGGCTGCCGACCGCGATCGCCTCGGCCGCGACCACGAAAAACCAGCCGCCCGACATCGACATCATCGCGTTCCAGACGAGCCCCGGCATCGCGAACGGCACGTCGAGGCGCCAGAAGCGCTGCCATGCCGACAGCCGGAAGCTGCGGCTGGCCTCGTCGAGATCGAGCGGCACGGTGCGCAACGCCTGGTAGAAGCTGAACGTCATGTTCCACGCCTGGCTGGTGAAGATCGCGAAGATCGCCGCGCACTCGGCGCCGAGCATTCGCCCCGGAAACAGCGCCAGGAAGAACGGCACGGTAAACGACAGGTAGCCGAGGATCGGCACCGACTGCAGCACGTCGAGCAGCGGGATCAGCACGCGCTCGGCGCGGCGGCTGCGCGCCGCGGCGGTCGCATAGACGAACGTGAAGACGATCGACGCGAGCAGTGCCGCGAACATGCGCGCGACGGTGCGCAGCGCGTAGCCGGGCAGCGCCGCGGGCGACAGCGAAATGGCCGGGGGAGGCGCCACCGCCAGCGGGCCGGCCATCTGGTGCGCCGAGAGGCCGGCCAGCAACAGGAACCCGACGACGATCAGCATCGCGGCGAGATCCCGCCAGCCCGGCGCCGGCAGCGACCAGCGCCCGCCCCGCAACCCCTCCGCATGGTGCTCCACGACGCCCCTCCCCGCCGATGATGGCGGTTCATCTTCGCGGGCGGGGCGGCCGGCGGGCTTGACTTGCGTCAAGCGCGCCGCAACGGGCGGCGCCATGCATGCGGCGAGTGGTCAGAGGCGATAGATCCGTTCCGCGTTGTCGATGAACAGCGCATGCCGTTCCGCATCGCTCGCGCCGGCGACGATGTCCGCATACGCTCGCCAGAGCGCCGGATAGCCGGCATGCAGCCGGTCGATCGGAAAATTCGACGCGAACATGCATCGCGCGGCGCCGAACGCGTCGATGCCCTCGAGCACATAGGGCCGGAAGCTCTCGACCGTCCACCGGTGATCGAACATCGCAAGCCCGCTCAGCTTGAGCACGACGTTCTCGCGGCGGGCGAGCCCGTGCAGCCCGGTACGCCACGCGCGATAGCCGTGCACGCTGTCGCGGTCGACGAACATGCCCGCGTGATTGACGATGAAGACCGTGTCCGGATGCGCGTCGACCAGGGCCAGCGCGGCCTCGACCTGGGACGGATAGAGCTGCAGGTCGAACGACAGCCCGAGCCGGGCGAGCCACCCGAAATGCGCGCGCCAGCCGGGATCGTCGAGATAGTCCCGGTCGACGTAGTTGTACCAGGGGTTCGCGTGACGGTTCAGCACCTGACGAATACCGCGCACGTTCGCGCAGGCGGCGGCCGCCTCGAGCCGCGCGGGCGCGTCGGCACGCGACAGGTCGACGCCCGCGACGATGCCCTCGGGCATGCCGCCGCTCGCCGGCGCATCCGCGAGCGCCTGCAGCCATTCGACCTCGCTCGGCGTGGTCCACGCGTCATGGATCGCCTCGACGTGCACGACTTTCAGGACATCGATCTCGCCCGCGTCCGCGCGCAGGTCGGCCGGGCCATAGGCGCGCGGCAGCGCGGCCACCGGCCCGGAGAACGCCGGCTGCACGCGGTCGAGCCAGCCGTAGCTCAACGCATCGGCATCCCAGAAATGCACATGTGGATCGACGACCTGCATTACGCCTCCTGACGGTCACGCGAGATGGAACATCGGTTCCAGCGGTTTTTCGAGCGGCCGCCCGTCCTCGTCCGTCGCCATCAGGTCGGCCATGTAAGCCCACCACCGGCGCATCACGTCGGCCTGCGCGAGCTCGGCCATCCGGTGCCCGGCCGGGCGTTTCAGGACGGCGAACAGGCAATCCGTTTCGTCGTCGAGGAAAATCCAGTAGTCCGCGATGCCGGCCGCGCGCAGCGCGTCGGCGAGCGCCGGCCAGATCGCGTCGTGGCGCCGCCGATACTCGTCCTTGCGCCCGCGATGCAGCCGCATCCTGAACGCGATCGTCTCCATGTCCGCTCCCTTCATTGCAGGTTCACGTACAGGCCGCCGTCGACGAGCAGCGCCGCGCCGTTGACGTAGCGTGCCAGGTCCGACGCGAGGAACACCACGCAGTCCGCGACGTCGTCGGGCTCGCCGAGGCGGCCGAGCGGAATCCGCTGCTCGAAGTACTCGGCCTTGCCGGGCGCCGCGAGATCCGCTTCGTTGATCTCGGTGCGGATCGTGCCCGGCAGCACGGAATTGCAGCGGATCCGGTGCGGGCCGAGCGCGACCGCGCACGACTGCATCAGCGCATGCACGCCGGCCTTCGTCGGCGTGTAGTGCGTCTGCATGCCGCCGCCGACCAGCGCGCTGATCGAACTGGTCGCGACGATCGCGCCGCCGTCGCCTTGCCTGGCCATTTGGCGCGCGACCGCCTGGGTCACGTGGAACGCGCCGTGCAGGTTGACCTCCATCGTGCGTCGCAGCAGGTCGGCGGGCAGGTCGAGGAACGCGTGGAACGGGCAGATCCCCGCATTGCTCGCCAGCACGTCGATCCGGCCGAACGCATCGACGGCCCGCTCGACCAGTTCGTCCGCGGTGTCCGGCCGCGCGATGTCGCCCGGCACCGCGAGCGCGCGCCGGCCGGTCGCCCCGATCTCGTCGATCAGCGCGTCGAGCGCGTGATCCGACTGCGCCGGCAGCAGCGGGTTGGCCCAGTAATTGACGACGACGTCGGCGCCATGCCGCGCGCATGCAAGCGCGATCGCCCGGCCGATGCCGCGCGAGCCGCCGGTGACGACGACCACCTTGTTCTCGAGCAGTTTCATCGCGGCGGCTCAGTGCGTGTAGGGCCGTTCGGTGCGCACGGCCGGATTGAGCCGCACACCGAACCCGGGCGTGTCCGGCACCTTCATCCGTCCGCCGCTCGGCACCGGTTCGTCGAGCAGCAGCGGATCGAACATCGGCACGACGCGATCCGCCTGCGGCGCCATCATCAGGAATTCCGCGAACGGGCTGTTGTGCCGCGTCGTCACGAAGTGATAGCTATAGACCGACGAGCCGTGCGGCACCACCAGCACGCCATGCGCGTCGGCGAGGGCCGAAATGCGGACGAGTTCCGTCATTCCGCCGCACCAGCCGACGTCGGGCTGGATGATGTCGCAGCAGCCCATCTCGAGCAACATGCGGAAGCCCCAGCGCGTCGCCTCGTGCTCGCCCGTCGTCACTAGCAGATCGGGCGGCGCCGCGCGGCGCAATTGCGCATAACCCCAGTAGTCGTCGGGCGGCAGGCACTCCTCGATCCACTTGAGCCCGTAGGCGTGCGCCTCGTGCGCGAGCCGGGTTGCGTAGCGCACGTCGAGGCTCATCCAGCAGTCGAGCATCAACCAGAAATCGGCGCCGACGCGCTCGCGCATCGTGGCCAGTTCATCGAGGTTGCGGCGCAAGCCGTCGTCGCCCTCCGCCGGACCATGATGCAGCGGCAGCTTGCCGCCGATGAACCCCATCTCCTTCGCGAGGTCCGGCCGCGCGCCGGTCGCGTAGAACTGCAGTTCGTCGCGCACCTTGCCGCCGAGCAACTGGTGCACCGGCTCGCCGCGCACCTTGCCGAGCAAGTCCCACAACGCGAGGTCGACGCCGGAGATCGCGTTCAGCACCACGCCCTTGCGTCCGTAATAGAGCGTCGCGTGGAACATCTGATCCCACATCTTCTCGATGTCGGTCACGCGCTGACCTTCGATGAAACGCGCCAGATGGCGCTCGACGATGAACGCGCCGATCTCGCCCCCCGTCGTCACCGCGAAACCGACCGTGCCGTCGCTCGCCTCGATCTCGATCACGAGCGTGCCGAGCACGTTGATGCCGAACGACTGCCGGCTCTGCCGGTATTCGGGGTAACGCGCCATCGGCGTCGCGATGTGATCGTCGATCCAGTGGTCCGCGCCCTGGTCGTGGTAGTCGGCGCCGCCGCCGCGCACCGTCAGCGCGCGGATGTGTCGTATCGTGGGCATGCTCATCGGGACATTCCTCGCAGGGGAAAAGGAAACAGGCAGGCGCTTCAGCGCGCCCAGCGCAGCACGCACGCGTCGAGCCGCCGCGCGATCTCCACGAGGCCCGCGCGCGTCTGCGGGTGCAGCGGCACCAGCGGGCGCCGCGGCGCGTCCGACGCGATCACGCCGCCCGCCTTCATCAGCGCCTTGCAGGCGAGCAGCCCGGCCTGGCGGTTTTCATAGTTGATGAGCGGCAGCCACTTCTCGTAGCCGGCCACCGCCTCGTCGCGACGGCCGGCGCGATAGGCGGCCAGTATCGGCTGCAGGCCGTCCGGATACCCGCCGCCGAGGATGCTGCCGGTCGCGCCCGCGTCGAGATCGGCGAGCAGCGTGATCGCCTCCTCGCCGTCCCACGGCCCCTCGATCGCGTCGCCGCCGAGCGCGATCAGCTCGCGCAGCTTCGCCGCCGACTGCGGCACCTCGATCTTGAAATAGCGCAGGTTCGGAATCGTGCGCGCGAGCCGCGCGAGGAACGCCGCCGATACCTGCGTGCCGCTCATCGGCGCGTCCTGGTACATGATCGGAATGTCGATCGCGTCGGAAACCTCCGAGAAGAACGCGCCGATCGCCGCCTCGCCGCAGCGGATCGTCGCGCCGTGATACGGCGGCATGATCATCACCATCGCCGCACCGGCCACCTGTGCGCGCCGGCTGCGTGCCGCGCAGATCACCGGATTGAAGTGGGTCGTGGTCACGATCACGGGCACCCGCCCCGCGACGTGCTCGAAGATCATCCCGGTGAGCCGCTCGCGTTCGTCGTCGGACAGCGAGAACTGCTCCGAGTAGTTCGCGAGGATGCACAGCCCGTCGGCGCCCGCGTCGATGATGAAGTCGACGCAACGCATCTGCCCTTCCAGGTCCAGTTCGCCCGATTCGGTGAAAATGGTCGGCGCGACGGAAAACGCGCCCGTATAGCGGCGAGTGGCCTGCGTGTCGTGAATCATCTTGTCCGCCTCTATTATTTAGGATTACATAAATGATGAAACGATATTTCGCACGTCGTCATACGTTGGCTCAGACCCTGCCGTACCGGCCGCGCAGCCCGTCCGTCACGCCGCACAGAATCGCGTGCAGCTTGGTTCGCTTGTCGCGCGCATGCAGCAGGATGAACGCCACGTGCTTCAGCGTGATCAGGTTGATCAGCAGCATGGCCGGATAGCGGCGCCAGTAGTCGCGGGCGACCAGGATGCAATTGCGGGCCGCGTAGTAATGGCGCAGTGCGCTCTGGTCGAAGATCTCGACGCGCGGCCAGTGCTGCCGGGCCGACGGACTGCCGAGTTCGTGCGGCAGCGACACGTCCGCGTTCACGCGCACCGGTACGCCGTTCGCCTGCGCACGCATGCAGTACTCGGCATCGACATGGTCGATGAAGAAATCCTCGCGAAACCGCCCGAGGGCGCGATAGGCGTCGAGCGAAATCGCGGTGCCGGACGAGATGATCACCGAGCACGGCAGCAAGCCGTGCGCGCCGTCGCCGATCGGCGTGATCCGCGCGGACCAGCGGCCCACGGTGAAGAGCGGCAGGTTGCGCCGGAAGTTGCGGTTGAAGATCCGCGGCCCGACCAGAAAGCGCGTATCCCCGATCGTCGCGCACCCCGCGAGCATCCGCTCGAAATAGTCGGCGGGCACGGTCGAATCCTGGTCGAAGATGAAGAAGACGTCGCAACCGCGGCGGATCAGAAACTCCACGCCGGCGTTGAACGCGCCGGCGATCCCGCCCCGGTTGTGGTTCGCAACCACGTCGACGCCGTGCGCGGCGAGCCGCGCGTGCAGTTCGCGATCGACGACCGGCGAGTTGTCGACGGCAACGACGGCCGGACTGTACGCGGGCAAGCCCAGCAAATGATCGATCTGCGCCGCGGACGGCTTGTACAACGTGACCAGCGTGCCATGTTTCATGACGGCACCTCGTAACGAAAGCGTGGCGATGCGCCGCACCGGGTTGCGGGCGGCCCGTCCTCCTTTGCCTTGCGTCTCGTCGGTACGGCCTCGCGATGCACGCGTGCATCGCGGGCCGCCCGTTATTTCGCGTACAGCTTGACGACGCTCGCTTCCACGACCCGCGTGATTTCCTCCATCCGCCAGCGGATGTGCGTGTCGGTCAATGCAACGCAACGTTCCGTGTCGCGCGCGGCGAGCGCGTCCAGGATCTCCAGGTGCTCGGTGAAGGCCTCGTCGCGCCGCTGATCGACGTCGACCCACCGCACGTAGTGAATCCGCGCGTTGATGCCCTGCAGCACGCGTCCGATCTCCGCATTGCCCGACAGCGCGGCAAGCTCCAGGTGAAACAGTTCGTCCTTCAGGACGAGCTCCGACGACGGCATCCGCGATGCGCTCTTCATCACCTGCCGCCAGAAGCGGCGCAGGGTCTTGATGTCGTTGTCGGACGCCCGCTCGCATGCGAGCATCACCGCGGTCGACTCGATCGAACGCCTCAGCTCAAAGAGATCGAACACGTCTTTCCCTTCCAGTTGGCGGATGAAGAATCCGCGATTCGGCACGAAGACCAGCAGGTTCTCCGCGACGAGACGGTTCAGTGCTTCCCGGATCGGCGTGCGGCTGACGTCGAACCGCTCCGCCAGTTCAAGCTCGTTGACCCGCTCGCCCGGCCGGATCTTGTACAGCACGGCCATCTGCTTCAACTGCTCGTAAATCTCGTTGACCGTCAGGCCCGCGCGTTTCGGCGCCAGTGTCTCGCGGCCGCCAAGCACGGAATTCGCTGCCATTTCGCCTCCTCCTTCGTCTGTCGGCGACCGTCATTATCGGCCATGAACCGGCCTGCGGGCGCCTCGGGTGCTGCGGCCACCGTCATTGCATCAACAGGCGCCCGAAACCCGGCACCGGATCGTCGACGCCCGCGAGCCGCAGCGCATGCCACGCAAGCGCGTGATTGCTCGACAGGACCGGCTTGCCGGCGCGCGCCTCGATCTCCGCGAGCGCGTCGACGAGCCGGAGGCTCGTGCACGACACGAACACCGCGTCCACCGCCGGATCGGCGGCCAGCGCGAGCACCGCGCGCTCGATCGACGCGCGGTCGATCCGCGCCACCTCGTTGTCGTCGCGATGCTCGAACGAGCCCGCCCTGACGACGTCGACGCCACGTGCGCGCAGGTAGGCGGCCATGGCTTCGTTGATCGAGCGCTCGTACGGCGTGAGCAGCGCGACGCCGCGCGCGCCCAGCGCGCCCAGCGCGACCCGTGCCGCGGTGATCGGCGTCGTGCACGCGACGCCCGGCCGCGCTTCGCGGATCCGCTCGAACACGCGCTCCTCGCCGAGCACCGTCGACGCGGACGTGCAGCCGAACGCGACCACGTCGAGGCGCTCGCCGGGGCGGATCAGCTCGACGGCCGCCGCGATCCCGCCGTCCATCCGCGCGAGCGTCTCCGCGGTGATGTCGGCGGAGTTCGCGATCCGGCTCTCGTAGAACGCGACGCCGTCGAGCGCGAGCACGCGCCGCCATTCGTATTCGATCGTATGGTCGGTCGCGAGCACGACGAGCCCGATCGCCGCGCGGCGCGCGATGCCCGCATCGAGCGAGAAGCCGAAGCGCGCGTACGAACCGGCATCCTGCTGCATGGGGGTCGTAAGAAGTTCGCTCACTGGAGTGTCATCCCGGTAATGTCGATGTCGGGCTGCCGGCCGTGGATCAGGTCGGCGACGATTTTCGCGGTACCGCACGACATCGTCCAGCCCATGTGGCCGTGCCCGGTGTTGAGAAAGAGATTGCGATGGCGGGTCGCACCGATGATCGGCGTGCCCTCCGGCGTCATCGGCCGCAATCCGGCCCAGTACGACGGCTTCGTGTAGTCGGCGCCGTTCGGAAACAGCGCCCGCGCGGTCGCCAGCATGTGCGCGAAGTCCGCGGGCGTGTGGGTCGTGTCGTAGCCGCTGAATTCGGCCGTCGCGGTCAGGCGCAGCCGGTCGCCGAACCGCGCCCATGCGACGAGCTGGTTTTCCTCGACGCCGCCGAGCGTCGGCGGTTCGTGGCGCGCATCGATCGGCAGCGTGACCGAATAGCCTTTCACCGGATAGATCGGCAAGCGGTAGCCGAGCCCGCGCGCGACGAACGGCGAGTACGCGCCGAGCGCGAGCACGTAGCGGTCGCCGCTCACGCGACCCTGCGACGTCTGCACGTAGTCCACCGCGTCCGCGCTCGCGCGCATGCCGTCGATCGTGGTGCCGAAACGGAACTCGACACCGAGCGCGCGGCAGCGTTCGGCGAGCGCCCGGGTGAACAGGTGCGCATCGCCGCTCTCGTCGGACGGACAGTAGATCGCACCGGCGATCGCATCCGCCGCGCCGGCAAGCGCGGGCTCGCGCTCGATCACCGCGCGCGAATCGAGCGTCTCGAGCGGCAAGCCGTTCTCGGACAGAATTCGCATGTTCGCGATGCCGCGCTCGAACGATGCTGGATCGCGGTACAGATACAGCAAGCCGCTGCTGATCCGGTCGTACGCGAGCACCTCGTCGCGCGTCGCGGACTGCAGCTGCTGCTGCGCGTAGCGGCACAGCCGCACCTTGATCGACGTGTTCCGGCGCGAGCGCTCCGCCGTGCAGTTCCGCAGGAACAGACGGCACCACGCCCACATCCGCCAGTCCGGCGACCACTTCAGGCGCAACGCCTGCCCGTCCGAAAACAGCGACTTGAGCAGGATCTTCGGCGCGCGCGGGGAGGCCCACGTATAGGAATGCCCCGGCGCGATCAGTCCCGCGTTCGCGAAGCTCGTCTCGAGCGCGACGCCGTCGCGCCGGTCGACCACCACGACCTCGTCGCCGGCCTTCGCGAGAAAGTACGCGGTCGTCACACCGACGATGCCGCCTCCGAGCACGACCGTCTTCATCGCGCGTCCCCCGCTAGCACGCGGCGATCGCCGCGATTTCGACCGTGTATTCGGGAAACGCGAGCGCCGACTCCACGCAGGCGCGCGCCGGCGCGTCGCCCTGCGGCACCCACGCATCCCAGACCCGGTTCATGTCGGCAAAGCTCCGGTGATCGGCAAGCCAGATGCTCGCGGACACGATCCTGCGCTTGTCGAGCCCCGCGCCATCGAGCAGCCGGTCGATCTTGTCGAGGATCTGGCGGGTCTGGCCGGCGACGTCGAGCGCGGTGTCGTCGGCCACCTGTCCGGCAATGAACGCGAAGCCGCCCGCGACCACGAGCTGGCTCATCCGTTCCCCCGCGCCATAACGCTTGATTTCCATCGCACCGCCTCCGCTTCCGTGTCGAGTGGGTTGAATTCTAAGCATCCATATTCATGACTGTATACACTTTTTTCAAAAAGATTCGACGCTGAGCCAATTTGGCGCACGTGCCCGCAGCTGGTGTTTACTGTCGCCCGTATTGTGCATTTCATGCGCTAAAACAACGCATTTTCTTGTGAATTCCGGGGCGCTTCGCGAACCGCTCGAGATTCGTCCAAAAAATGTTTGCCAACGATTTTTGTTCTGTGATTCTGTCGACACTTTTGTATTTCAAACGCGATTCAACATCGATTCAGGAGCGCAAAAATGAAGCTGGGTTGCTGGAGTCTCGGGATCTGCGTCGCGCTCGGCGCGTGGGCAACGTTTCCTGCATATGCGGACGTCAGCGTCGGCGCCGTGTTGCCGCTGACCGGCGCAAGCGCGTCGATCGGCGAGGACCAGCGGCGCGGGATCGAGCTCGCGGTCGCGAAGATCAATGCGCAAGGCGGCGTGCTCGGACAGAAGCTGCAGGTACGGATCGAGGATTCGGGCGGCACCGCGAACACGGCGCTCGACGCCGCCCGCAAGCTGGCGACCGTCGAGCGCGTGCCGCTCGTGCTCGGCGAATTCTCGTCGTCGGTGACGATTCCGGTCGGACAATTCCTCGTGCGCCAGGGCGACGTGCACGTCAACATCGGTTCGTCGAGCCAGCAGGTCCGCAAGATCGGCGCGGGTTCGTTCAGCACGATCGGGCTCGACGACCAGTCCGCGCGCTTCGCCGCGCAGGACGTGTACGACCGCAAGCTGCGGCGCGTCGCACTGATCGCGCCGAACAACGGTTACGGCCAGGGCATCGCCACCGAGTTCAAAAAGCGTTTCGAGGCGCTCGGCGGCACGATCGTCTCGACGGTTCTCTACACCGAGGGCCAGTCGACCTACCGGCGCGAGCTGGAACAGGCGTCGCGTGCGCAGCCCGACGGCTACGTGTACAGCGCGTACGGACAGGAAGCCGCGACGTTGAACCGGCAGGCGTTCGAGATGCGTCTCAACCAGCGGCCGTGGTACGGCATCTACCTGACGATGTGCACGAGCGACACCCCCGCCCAGATCGCGCAGGGGCAGATCGGCCTGGAGGTCGCGGCGCTCGGCGGCAGCGCCGCCGCGTACGCGGCGGCCTATCGCGCCGCGTACCACGAGGCGCCGCGCTCGGCCTTCGGCAGCTACGCGTACGACGCGACGATGCTGTCCGCCGCGGCAATCAATCGCGCGCGTTCGGCCGATCCGGCGAAGGTGCGTGCGGAACTCGCGGCCGGCCAGCCGTATGACGGCGTGACGGGCACGATCGCGTTCGATGCCGACGGCCAGCGGCTGGTGCAGCCGTACGAGAAGGTCGTGTACCGGCAATCCGTCGTCGCGCAGTAGCCACCGGGAGCCTGCGATGCTGCAATTCCTGATCGATGTCCTGATGCGCACGTCCGACCTGTTGCTGGTCTCCGTCGGCCTGTCGACGCTGTACTCGCTGATTCGCTTCCCGAACATCGCACACGTCCAGTACGCGATGGTCGGCGCGTTCGCGACCCTCGGGTTCGAGCGCGTCGGCATGCCGTTCGCGCTCGCGACCGCCGTCTCGTGCGCGCTGGTCGGCCTTGCCGCGACGTTGCTGAACCTGTTCGTGTTCACGCGCCTGCTGCGCTCGGGCAGCGCGGTCGCGATGATCGGCTCGCTCGCCGTGTCGCTGCTCGCCGTCGCGCTGATGCTCGGCACGGCCGGCTCGCGGCCGCTGCAGTACGCGCAGGCGGTGCGCCCGCCGCTGATGGTCGGGGGCGTCGCGATGTCGTCCGCGCAGGCGGCTTCGATCGCGTGCGGTGGCGTCGCGCTCGCCGTGTTCGCGCTGCTGCTGTACCGCACCCGCCTCGGCCGGGCGATGCGCGCGCTCGCATCGAATCGCGCGCTCGCGCTTGCGACGGGCATCGATGCGCAGCGCGTGACCAACGTGATCACGTTCGCCAGCGGCGTGCTCGCGGCGCTCGGCGGCACGATGCTCGGCGCGACCGAAAGCGTGCACGTCAACCTCGGTTACGGGCTGCTGATCCCGGTGTTTTCCGCCGCGATCCTCGGCGGCCTCGGCAATCCGCTCGGCGCGGCGGCCGGCGCTTTCCTGATCGCGCTGGCCGAGACGATCGCGCTCGACGTCGACTTCGGCGGGCTGGTCGGTCGGCCGCTCGCGTTCTTTCCGGTCGAATACGTCGGCGCGGTGTCGTTCGCGATCCTGCTCGTCGTGCTCGTGTTCCGGCCGTATGGCCTCTTCGACGGGGAGGTCCGTCGTGTCTAGTTTCATCGTCCATCTGCTGACCGTCACGTGCCTGTACGCGACGATGGCGCTCGGCCTGAACCTGCAGGCAGGCTACGCGGGGCTCGTCAATTTCGGCTTCGTGGCGTTCGCGGGGCTCGGCGCCTACGCCGCCGGCATCGCGTCGCAGCTCGGCTGGCCGCTGCCGGCCGCCCTCGCGCTCGCGGCGGGCGCGGCGAGCGTGCTGGCCGTCGCGATCGCGCGGCTCGGTCGTCACCTGTCGGCCGACTACTGGGGCATCGCGACGCTCGCGATCGCCGAAATCCTGCGCACGTTCGCGCTGAACGAGGGCTGGTTGACGGGCGGCGCGCAGGGTATCGGCGGCATCGCGCCGCTCTTTCCCGGATTGCGCGCGCCGTGGGCCGATCTCGCGTTCCTCGCCGTCGCGGCCGGCGGCCTCGCCATCGCCTACGCCGCCTGCCGGCTGCTGACCACCGGCCGCTTCGGCCGCGCGCTGAAGGTGATGCGCGAGGAGCCCGCGCTCGCCGTCTGCTTCGGCTACGACCCGGTCGCGCTGAAGACCTGGGCGAGCGTCGCGGGCGCGCTGCCCGCGGCGTTCGCGGGCGCGCTGCTCACCTGGTACATCAGCTACGTCGGCCCGGACGCGATGGTGGCGTCGGAAACCTTCGCGCTGTGGACCATCGTCATGGTCGGCGGGCTCGGCAGCCACGCCGGCGTGCTGGCCGGCGCGCTGATCGTCCAGGCGGTGTACGCGTTCGCGCCGTTCCTGAAGGACTGGCTCGGCGTCGGCAGCGACCTCGCCGGTGCGGTGCGCCTCGGCCTCGTCGGCCTGATGCTGCTCGCGTGCGTGCTGTGGCGCCCGCGCGGCCTTGTGCCGGAACGACTGGAGGTTCATCCATGAGCGCGCTGCTCGACCTTGAAGGCGTCACGATCCGCTACGGCGACAATGCGGTGCTGTCCGGCCTCTCGCTGTCCGTCGGCGACGGCGAGATCGTCGGGCTGCTCGGCCCGAACGGCTCGGGCAAAAGCACGGCGCTCAACGCGATCACGGGCTTCGCCCCCGTCGCGGCCGGCGCGATCCGCTTCGCCGGGCGTCGCATCGACACGCTTGCGCCGCACCGGATCGCACGGCTCGGCATCCGCCGGACGTTCCAGTTGCCGTCGATGCCCGCGCGCATGTCGGTGCTCGAACTGGCGATGGCCGCGTCGTCGGCCCGTCACGGCCCCGTCGCGGCGCTCCTGCGCAGTCGTGCGACCCGCACGCTGGAAACCGCGACGCGCGCACGCGCCACCGCGCTGCTCGAGGAACTGAAGCTCGCGCACGTCGCGCAACTGGGCGCCGCGGCGATCTCGGGCGGCCAGAAGAAACTGCTCGGCATCGCGTGCGCGATGATGACCGAGCCGAAGCTGCTGCTGCTCGACGAGCCGACTGCGGGCGTTCACCCCAACCTGCGCGGCGAACTGGTCGCCGAACTGCGCCGCATCCGCGGGCTGGGCGTCACGCTGGTCGTGATCGAGCACGACATGCACTTCATCCGCGAGCTGTGCGACCGCTGCATCGTGCTCGATCGCGGCGCCGCGATCGCCGACTGCCGTCCCGCCGAACTCGAAAGCAACCGCCGCGTGCTCGATGCGTACCTGGGACGCGCCCATGCGCGCCGCCTGATGGAGGCGTCATGATCGACGTTCGCGACCTGGTCGCCGGCTACACGGCCGACATCGACATCCTGCACGGCGTATCGCTGTCCGTCGGGCCGGTCGACATCGTCACGATCCTCGGCCCGAACGGCTGCGGAAAATCGACGCTCCTCAAGGCGATCGCCGGCTTCGTCCTGCCCCGCGCCGGCACGGTCACGATGCATGGCCGCGACATCGCGCGCGTGCCGGTACACCGCAAGATCCGCGAACACGACATCGGCTTCGTGCCGCAGACCGACAACGTGTTCGGCGCGCTGACGGTTCGCGAGAACCTGATGCTCGGCGGCCACGCGATGTCCGCGTTCCCCCGCGAAACGCGGATCGAGGAGCTGTGCGAGCAATACCCGGTGCTGCGGCGCCGCTACCGGTCGCCCGCGGGCGCGCTGTCCGGCGGCGAGCGGCAGATCGTGTCGCTCGCGCGCGCGCTGATGTCGCGCCCGGTGCTGCTGTTGCTCGACGAGCCGTCGGCCGGCCTGTCGCCGAAAATGGTCGACGAGGTATTCGACGCGATCGTGCGGATGCGCGATACCGAGCACATCGCCGTGCTGATGGTCGAACAGAACGCGATCGAGGCGCTGCGCATCGCCGATCGCGGCGTGGTGCTGACGATGGGCCGCGTCGCGCTGACGGGCACGTCGGCCGACCTGCTCGACAGCGACGAGATGCGGCGTCTCTATCTCGGCGGGCGCGCGGCATGAGCACGAACACCGCTCCCGCCGCCGGTGCGGCCGGCGCGCCAGCCGCGCGGCCGGTGCACGTGATGGTCGCGCTTGCCTGCGGCTTCGTGATGGCGATGCTCGACGTGACCATCGTGAACGTCGCGCTGAAGGCGATGCAGGCGAGTCTCGACATGTCGCTGACCGCCCTCGTCTGGGTCGTCGACGCCTATACGCTCAGCTTCGCCGCGCTGCTGCTGTTCGGCGGCGCGCTCGCGAACCGTTACGGGCCGCGGGCGATCTACGTCGCCGGGCTCGCGCTGTTCGTCGCCGCGTCGGTGCTGTGCGCGGCCGCGCAGACGAGCGGCATGCTCGTCGCCGCGCGGCTGCTGCAGGGCGTGGGGGCCGCGCTCTTCATGCCGAGCTCGCTGAGTCTGCTCACGCTGGCGTTTCCGGCCGGACCACTGCGCACACGGATGATCGGCATCTGGGGCGCCCTGGTATCGGCGGCGATGGCGATCGGGCCCTGCATCGGCGGCATCCTCGTCGACGCGATCGGCTGGCGCGGGATCTTCTGGGTCAACCTCCCCGTCGGGCTCGCCGGCCTGTGGCTCACGCGCCGCCATGTCGGCCATTCGCCGCGCCATCCCGGCCCGCTGAACACGCTCGGCCATCTGCTCGGCGCGCTCGCGCTCGCTGCACTCAGCTATACGCTGATCGAGGGGCCGGGCGCCGGCTGGCGCTCGCCCGCCATCGTCGCCGGTGCGGCCGTGACGTTCGCCGCCGGCGCGGCATTCGTCTGGCGCGAACGTGGCGCCCGCGACCGGATCCTGCCGCCCGCGCTGCTGCGCAACCGGCGCTTCGTCGCGGGCGGCCTGCTCGGGCTCGCGATCAATTTCGGCATCCTCGCGGAAATCTTCCTGCTGAGCCTTTACCTGCAGCAGGTGCGCGGTGCAAGCGCGCTGCGCGCCGGCTTCGAGCTGTTTCCGCTCATGGCGATGTTCGGCATCGGCAATCTCGCGTCCGCCCGCGTGAGCGCGCGGCTCGGTCCGCGCGGCACGCTGCTCGCGGGCCTGGCGCTCGCCACGCTCGGCAGCGCCGCGCTGATCGGTATCGAGGCGCTCCCTTACACGGCGCTCGCGATCGCGGTCGGCATCGCGAACTTCGGTGCGGGCCAGGCCATCCCCGCGATGAATCTCGTCGTCATGCAGTCGGCCGGCCCCGCGGACGCGAATCTCGCCGCCGCATCGCTGAACGCGAGCCGGCAGATCGGCTCGCTGGTCGGCGTGGCGATCGCGTCGGTCGTGCTTCATGCGATCGCCAGTCCGGACCGCGCAACCGCGGCCGGTTTCGCCGTGATCGCGCTGGTCTACCTGGCCGGCTTCGCGATCGTGTTCGGACGCATCGACCCGGGTTGACGCGCACGCGGGCCCGCCCTTCTTCATGACAGCGAGGACATCATGCACACAGCGACTGGCCGTAAGGGATTGATTCTGGCGGGCGGATCCGGCACCCGGCTCCATCCGCTCACGCATTCGGTATCGAAGCAACTGATGCCGGTGTACGACAAGCCGATGATCTACTACCCGCTCAGCACGATCATGCTGGCCGGCATCCGCGACGTCCTGATCATCTCGACGCCGCGCGATCTCGACGCGTTCCGGCAACTGCTCGGCGACGGCGAACAATGGGGCATGAATTTCTCGTACGCGGTGCAGCCGAGCCCGGACGGACTCGCGCAGGCCTTCGTGATCGGCGCGCCGTTCATCGGCAACGACGCCGCGACGCTCGTGCTCGGCGACAACATCTATCACGGTCCGGCGCTGTCGTCGCTGCTGCAGCGCGTCGCCGCGCGCACGACGGGCGCAACGGTGTTCGGTTATTACGTGCGCGACCCGGAGCGCTACGGCGTCGTATCGTTCGACGAGCACGGGCGGGCGATCGATCTCGAGGAGAAGCCGCGCGACCCGAAATCGCACTACGCGGTGACGGGGCTTTACTTCTACGACAACGACGTCGTTTCCCTCGCGAAGGAGGTGCGCCCGTCCGCGCGCGGCGAGCTGGAGATCACGGACCTGAACCGCGCCTATCTGGCGAACGGCAAGCTGAACGTCGAGATCCTCGGCCGCGGTTATGCGTGGCTCGACACCGGCACGCACGAGTCGCTGCTCGACGCGGCGAATTTCATCCAGGTGATGCAGGCCCGCCAGGGGCTGCAGATCGCCTGCCCCGAGGAAATCGCGTACCGGCTCGGCTGGATCGACTCGCAGCAGCTCGAAGCGCTCGCGCACGCGCTGTCGAAAAGCGGTTATGGCCGTTACCTGCTCGACGTCCTGAACAAGGAGGTCGCCGCATGACGTCCGTCATCGAGACGACGCTGCCGGGCGTGCTGCTGATCGAACCGGCGAGCTTCGGCGACGCGCGCGGCTTCTTCGTCGAAAGCTATCGCGAGTCGTGGCTGCGCGACGCAGGTGTCGACGCGGGCTTCGTGCAGGACAACCATTCGCGCTCGCGGCGCGGCGTGCTGCGCGGCCTGCACTACCAGTTCCGGCATCCGCAGGGCAAGCTCGTGCGCGTGTCGCGCGGCGCCGTGTACGACGTCGCGGTCGACATCCGGCCCGGTTCGCCGCATCTCGGACGCTGGTTCGGCACCGTGCTCGACGACGTGTCGCATCGCCAGCTGTGGATTCCGCCGGGCTTCGCGCATGGCTTCTGCGTGCTGTCCGACGAGGCCGACTTCGCGTACAAGTGCACCGCGTACTACGATCCGTCGTCGGACGCGGGCGTACGCTGGGACGATCCCGACATCGGCATCGAATGGCCCGCGCTCGACGTGCCGTTCGAGCTGTCCGACAAGGATCTCCGGCAGCCGCGCCTGCGCGACCGGCCGCCGGCGGCGCCCGACCTTCACGGAGCCGCGCGATGACGATCCTCGTGACCGGCGTGCTCGGCCAGGTCGGCCGTGAACTCATGCTGCGCGCGGGAGGACGCCCGGCAATCGGGCTGTCCCGCGAGCAGCTCGACATCGCCGATCGGCAGGCGGTGCGTGACGCGCTCGCCACGCACCACGCGACGCTCGTGATCAATGCGGCCGCGTGGACGGCCGTCGATCGCGCGGAAACCGAACCCGACGCCGCCTGGCGCGCCAATTGCGCCGGCCCGGCGGCGCTCGCCGACGCGTGCGCCGCGGCCGGCATCCCGTTGCTGCACCTGTCGACCGACTACGTGTTCGACGGCCGCGCGCCTGGCGCGTACGACGAAACGGCGGACGTCGCGCCCCTCGGCGTCTACGGACACACCAAATGGGCCGGCGAGGAAGCCGTCCGCCAGCGGCTGCCCGATGCGCATGTGATTCTCCGCATTGCGTGGGTATTCGGCGCGCACGGCGGCAATTTCGTGCGCACGATGCTGCGGCTCGGACGCGAACGCGACGAACTCGCCGTCGTCGCCGATCAGTACGGCGGCCCGACGCACGCCGCCGCGGTCGCCGACGCGCTGCTCGCGATCGCGGATCGCCATCGCGCGGGCGCCGCGATGCGCTGGGGCACCTACCACCTGTGCGGCACCCCCGTCACGACCTGGCACGGCTTCGCCGAGACGATCTTCTCGCAGGCACGGCGCGCCGGCCTCATCGATCGCCTACCGCTCGTGCGCCCGATCCGCACGGCCGCCTATCCGCTGCCGGCGCCACGGCCGGCGAACTCCGCACTCGACTGCACCCGCATTCGCGAGCATTTCGGCATCGACGCGCCGTGCTGGATCCCGGCGCTCGCCGACGTGCTCGATACCTGGAAACGAACCTCATGAGCCATCGACCGAAACATGTCCTCGTCACGGGCGGCGCCGGGTTTATCGGCGCCAACTTCGTCCATCACCTGCTCGCGACGGATCCGCTGGTCCGGATCGTCAATCTCGACCTGCTCACGTATGCCGGCAGCCTCGACCATCTCGCGGGCGCGGAAAGCACCGACCGCCACCGGTTCGTGCTCGGCGACATCTGCGACCGGCCGCTCGTCGAAAGCCTGTTGCGCGACCATGCGATCGACACGATCGTCCACTTTGCCGCCGAGAGCCACGTCGACCGCTCGATCACCGGCCCCGGCGAATTCGTCCGCGCGAACGTCGTCGGCACCTGGACGCTCCTCGAAGCGGCGCGCACGGTCTGGATGAACGGGCCCGACGCCGACGCGCGCGCGCCGCGCCGCTTTCATCACATCGGCACCGACGAGGTATACGGATCGCTCGCTCCGACCGATCCGCCGTTCTCGGAAACCACGCCGTACGCGCCGAATTCGCCGTATTCGGCCAGCAAGGCCGGCTCCGACCATCTCGTGCGCGCGTACTTCCACACGTACGGGCTGCCGGTCACGACGACCCACTGCTCGAACAACTACGGCCCGCGCCAGCACGCCGAGAAGTTCATCCCGACGGTGATCCGCAACTGCGTCAACGGCACGCCCATCCCGCTCTACGGCGACGGCGCGAACGTCCGCGACTGGCTATTCGTCGACGATCACTGCCGGGCGATCGATGCCGTGATCCGGCGCGGCACGCTCGGCGAAACGTACAACGTCGGCGGATGCAACGAGTGGCGCAACGCCGACATCGTCGACCTGATCTGCTCGCTGCTCGACGTGCGGCGGCCGCAGGGCGCGCCGCACGCGCGCCTCAAGCACTTCGTCGCCGACCGCCTCGGTCACGACCGTCGTTATGCGATCGACGCCGGCAAGCTCGAACGCGAACTTCAGTGGCAACCGACGGAAACCTTCGAGACAGGCATCGTGAAGACGCTCGACTGGTACCTGTAGACGTCGCGATGGGTTGACGCAGTTCGACGATGGCCCCGGTGGATACGAAAAGCCGGTGGCGGCAGACGCGCCGCTTCTCACTCTGGAACGTGAAGCGCCTGATGGAAGGCTGCGGCCCATACGGACGGTCGATCAGCCGCACGACCCGCGCCAACGCATACGACGGCGCGGGTCCGGCTGGCCTGGCCTAGCCGAGCCAGCGCGCGTCGGGCCAGTGGCCCTGCTCGAACGTGGTTTTCACGCAGTCGAGCAGCACACCGACCACGCAGCGAACCGGCGCGCTCGCCTGCCGGCTGCCGGGCGCCGCCAGCACGATCGGGCGCCGCAGCCCGGGCGGCGCGAGCGGCGCCGCGCTCAGCGTGCGCTGCGCGATCTCCTGCGTGACGGCGACGGCCGGCAGAATCGTCCACCCGTGACCTCGCGCGACCCGTTCCTTCTGCACGCTCAGCGCATTCGTTTCGGCCACCACCCGCAGCGTCACGTCGGCCTCGGCCGCCGCGTGCTCGATTGCCGCGCGCAGGCCCTGCGGCGCGGACAGATCCGACGTGCTGGCCTTCCGGCATCGGAATGTCCGCGCAAACAGACAAGGTCATCCACTGGCTGCTCTCCGGCCTGGAACCCGGAAGCCAATCCGAATGCCTGCGCCGTCGCTGACGGTCGCCACGCCATCCGCTCAGTTCCACGCATGGCGCGCCGGACGCACGCCGTTCAGGTAGTAGTTGCCGACGAGGTGGTATTTCCAGCGCACCGGATCGTGCAGCGTATGCGTGCGCGCGTTGCGCCAATGCCGGTCGAGGTTGTGCTCGGCGAGCGTCGACTGCGTGCCGGCCAGCTCGAACAGTTTCTCGCCCGCGAGCAGCGCGATCTCGGTCGTCAATACCTTCGCTTCGCCGACCGCGACCGATGCGCGCGCGACGTCGTCTTCGGTCACGTCGCCGCGCGCCGCGATCTCGTCGAGCGTGCGCGCCGCGCGTTCGAGCAACGCCTCGGCCGCGTGCAGCTGGATGTGCAGGTGGCCGATCTCGCGAATCGTCAGCGGATCGTCGGCCGCGCGCTCGACACCGCTGTCGACCCACGGGCGCGTGCGGGTCCGCACGAACGCCAGCGTATCGTCGATGGCCGCCTTCGCGATGCCCGCGTCGATCGCGGCCTGGATGATCTGCGACAGCGGACCGTTGAGCGTCGGCACGTCCGACACGCGCTGCGCGGGCAGCACGTGCGACGCCGGGACGCGCACCGCGTCGAGCACGACCGTGCCGCTCGCGGTCGTGCGCTGCCCGAATCCCGACCAGTCGTCGATCACGGTCAGCCCGGGCGTCGCTCGCGGTACGTATGCGAGCCACGCCTGGTGCGCGTCGTCGAGGCCGAGCACCGGCACGTAATGCGCGAACAGCGCACCGGTCGAGTAGAACTTCGTCCCGTCGACGATATAGTCGTCGCCGTCGCTGCGCACGCGCGTCTTCAGGTCGAGCACGTGCTTCGTGCCCTTCTCCGAGAACCCGTTGCCGAAGCGCTTGCCGCTCAGGATTTCCGCGAAGAAATGGCGCTTCTGCGCGTCGGTGCCGGTCAGCGTGATCACGTCGACCAGCCCGAAATGATTCTGCGGCAGCTGCCCGAGCGACGGATCGGCCGCCGCGACGATCTTGACGACTTCGGTCAGCGTCACATGCGACACGCCCGCGCCGCCGTATGCCTTCGGCACCGTGATCGCCCACAGCCCCGACTGCGAGAACCATTCGATTTCGTCGCGCGGCAGGCGGCGGTCCCGATCGCGCTCGGCCGCGCCTTCGGCGAGCCGTTTCGCCAGCGCGTGCGCGGCTTCGATCGCCTGTGCGTCGTTGGCGATCACGCGGGCGGCATGCGGTTGCGCATCGGCGGGACGCTCCTGAATCGTGGCGCTCGTGTCTGACATCGGACTCTCCTGTCGAATGACGAAAGCATTCAATCTAGCAGCGCGGCGCCAGCCGGAAAAACGAGCGATTCTCGGAACGATATTCCTTTGGATAACAAACGACCGCGCGATTCGCGGCGGCTTCGCGCCGGCGACGTCGTGCTGATGCATCGCAATCGACGCGTCAGCGTCGGTGCGCCCCCGCGTGCCCGAAGTAATACGCATCGACGATAACGATCTGCGAATCCGTTATTGGAACGCGCACGCGGCGCTTCCTATACTGGCCTCCCGGCGCAATCGGCCCCGCTCTTCGAGGAACACCGCATGACTTCGTCGCACGCAGCTCCCGACCTTTCCACCGGCACCGACCACGACGCGCTCGCGAGCCGGCTCCGGCCGATCCTCGAGCGCGAACGCCGCCGCGAATCGCCGCACGAGGCAACCGGCTGGCGCGCCGGCGCGGCAACGGGAGCCGCGCGATGAGCAAGACCATCCGCTTCAACGCGTTCGAGATGAACTGCGTCGGCCACCAGTCGCCCGGCCTGTGGGCGCATCCGCGCGACCGCTCGTGGCAGTACAAGGATCTCGACTACTGGACCGACCTCGCGCGCGTGCTAGAACGTGGCATCTTCGACGCGATCTTCATCGCGGACGTGATCGGTTATTACGACGTCTACAAGGGCAGCAACTATCACGCGCTGCACCAGGCCGCGCAGATTCCGGTCAACGACCCGCTGCAGCTCGCCGCGCCGATCGCGATGGCCACCGAGCATCTCGGCATCGGCATCACCGCATCGACGACGTTCGAGCACCCGTACACGTTCGCGCGCCGGCTGTCGACGGCCGATCATCACACGAAGGGCCGGCTCGCGTGGAACATCGTCACGTCCTACCTGGAGAGCGGCGCGAAAAACGTCGGCGATCACGGCCTGCGCACGCACGACGACCGCTATGCGGTCGCGGCCGAATACGTCGAGGTGCTGTACAAGCTGTTCGAGGGCAGCTGGGAGGACGGCGCGGTGGTGCGCGATCGCGACGGCCGCGTGTTCACCCATCCCGAGAAGGTTCACGAGATCGGCCACAAGGGCCGCTTCTTCGACGTGCCCGGCTACCACCTGTGCGAACCGTCGCCGCAGCGCACGCCGGTGCTGTTCCAGGCCGGCGCGTCCGGCCCCGGCAAGGCGTTCGCCGCGCAGCACGCGGAATGCGTGTTCGTGGCCGCGCCGACCCGCGAGCAGCTCGCGCGCTACGTGGCCGACGTGCGCGCGCAGGCAGCCGCCGCTGGGCGCGATCCGGCGAAGGTACTGATCTACAACCTCGTCACGGTGATCGTCGACGAGACCGACGAGAAGGCGCAGGCCAAGTTCGACGAATACCGTCGTTACGTGTCGTACGACGGCTCGCTGGTGTTCATGTCGGGCTGGACCGGCATCGACTTCGGCCAGTATGCGCCGGCCGATCCGGTGCGGCGCGTCGAAACGAACGCGATCGTGTCGGCGGTGGAGCATCTGGCCGGCGGCGACACCGCGTGGACGATCGAGGCGCTGGCCACGTGGGGCGGCATCGGCGGACTCGGTCCGGTGTTCGTCGGCTCGGCCGCGACCGTCGCGGACATCCTGCAGGAATGGGTAGCGGCGACCGACGTCGACGGCTTCAATCTCGCGTACGCGGTGGCGCACGAAACCTTCGAGGATGTCGTGCGTTATCTCGTGCCGGAGCTGCAGCGGCGCGGCGTGTACCCCACCGCGTATGCACCGGGCACGCTGCGCGAAAAACTGTTCGGCGGCACCGCGCGGCTGCCGGACACGCATCCGGCCGCGCGGTTCCGCGACATCGAGCAGGTCAAGCGCGCGGCCGAACGGGAGGCGGTCAGCGCGTAGTGAAAGGGGGAAGCCGGTCGGCCCGCGTGCGCGTCGACCGGCTTCCGTGCAAATCGAAACGGCTTCGTGCGGTCCGACGAAGCCGTTTGCGTTTTCCTCGGGGCGTCGCTCACGCGCCGGCGGGTGTTCAGGCGATGCTTTCGTCGTCGATGTCGCGTGCCGTCGGCTCGTAGCGCACGATCAGCAGGAACACGATCGGCGTGACCGCGCTGATCGCGACAACCCAGAACATGTCCGTGCCGAGACGGGCCTGCAGGATCGGCAGCACGAACAGCGCGAGCGCCTGGCCGATCCCGCACAGCGACCGTCCGAAGCCGACGCCGGTTCCGCGGATCGCGGCCGGATAAGACAGCGTCGGATAGATCATCATCTGCGCGCCGGGCCCGAACCCTTCGGCGAACAGCCACGTGCCGAGCATCAGCAGCACGACGCCGACCGCCAGCGCGCCGTGCGGATGCCCCGCCAGCGCGAGCGCGACGAGTGCGACCGTCTGCAGCGCGAAGCCCGCGATCGCGACATGGCGCGACGGATAGCGATACGCGAGGCGCATGCCGAGCAGGCCGCCGGTGAACGCGAACAACACGTTCAGCGCGAGCGACGCCGCGATCGTCTCGAACACGCCCGCGCCGAGAAACTGCGACAGGATCGACGGCAGGAAGAACGCAATCGCGGTGTATTCGAACGGAATGCACAGATTCATCACGCTGGCGACGATCGTGCGCCCGAGATACGGGCGCTGGAACAGCACGCGGATTCGCACGGGCGGCGGGCTCGGCTCGCGGCGCGCATCCTCGGCTTCGTGCGCGTGAATGCCGTACGATTCGCGCAGGATGCGCGCGGCATTGGCCAGGTCGCCCTGGTTCGCGGCCCACAGCGGCGATTCGTTCATGAACCGGTTCCGGAACAGGATGATGACGAGCGCGGGCACCGCGCCGAAGATCAGCGACGCGCGCCACAGCCATCCCGCGTGCTCGGCCGGCAGCAGGAAGTACAGGCCGAAGATCAGCAGGAAGCAGACCGACGACGCGACGTACCACATCGGGCACCACGCCGCGAGACGCGACGCCTTGTTGCCGCGCCCGTTGAACTTCGAGAATTCGGCGAGGAACGCCATCGCGACCGGCAGGTCGATGCCGACGCCGAGCCCCATCACGAAGCGTGCGCCGATCAGCACCCAGACGTTCGGCGCGAGCCCGGCCGCGAGCGCCGCGACCACGAAGAACAGCATGTCGGCCATGAACACCTGGTAGCGGCCGATCCGGTCGGTCAGCCAGCCGCCGATCAGGCTGCCGAAGATCGTGCCGATCATGATCGCCGATCCGACCAGCCCGGTCAGCGCGGGCGTCAGGCCGAACTCGCGCGCGACGTCGTCGATGCCGTAGGACAGCGTCGTCAGGTCGTACGCGTCGAGAAACACGCCGCCCAGCGCCAGCAGCACGATCATCCGTGCATGGCTGACCGAACTGTCGACCGTGTTGATCAGCCGCGCGACGTCGCTGGCCGAGCGGATGGGGGAAGAAACCGGCGTGATCGCGTTCAGATCGATTGAACTCATCGCATTCCTTAATGGGTCGCCGGATGACCGGCGATGCTCGCAAGGTGCAGGAGCTGACGCGTGCATTCGCGATCGACATCGCATCGCATCGCATCGAGCGAATACCGGCTCGACGATACGCGCAGCCGTCGACTCCCGGAAGCGGGCATTCTGTTCCCCGGCCCCTCGTATCCCAAGCGATATAAAGCGATAAATTAATCGGCCTGGGTCATAAAGTTGCCCGCCGGGTCCCTTAGCAGCAGCACGCATGTTCAAACGCGGATTTCTTCGTTAACGGATCGCGGGCGCTTCGTTACATTAGTCGGTCACCTGCCTGTTCGCGGCGCATTGCCGCCCTTCCGGAGATTCCCCGATGAAGCTGTCCTGGTCCCGCGCGTGGCAATCCGCGGCCCTCGTCGTTGCCGCGCTTGCCGGTCTCGTATCGATTCAGGCGCACGCGGCGACGCCCGCCGAAATCCGCGTCGACTACGCGTACTACTCGCCCGAGAGTCTCGTGATCCGCCACTTCGGCTGGCTCGACGACGAGTTCAAGGCCGACCGCACGTCGATTCGCTGGGTGCTGAGCCTCGGCAGCAATCGCGCACTCGAATACCTGAACAGCGGTGCGGTCGATTTCGGCTCGGCCGCCGGGCTCGCATCGGTGCTCGCACGCGCGAACGGCAACCCGATCCACGCGGTCTACGTGTTCTCCCGCCCCGAATGGACGGCACTCGTCGTGCGCAAGGATTCGCCGATCCGCACGCTCGCCGACCTGAAGGGCAAGAAAATCGCCGCGACCCGCGGCACCGACCCGTTCCTGTTCACGCTGCGCGCGCTGCACACGGCCGGCCTGACGCGTGACGACGTCGAGATCGTCAACCTGCAGCATCCGGACGGCCGCACGGCGCTCGCGAACGGCCAGGTCGATGCATGGGCCGGGCTCGATCCGCACATGGCCGCGGCCCAGCTCGACGACGGCGCGCGTCTGCTGTACCGTAACGTCGCCTTCAATACGTACGGCTTCCTGAACGTGCGCGACGGGTTCGCCGGCCAGTATCCGCAGGCGGTCTCGCGCGTGCTGAAGGTCTACGACCGCGCGCGCCAGTGGATCGTCGCGCATCCTGCCGAAACCGCGCAGATCGTGGCCGACGAATCGAAGGTGTCGCTGCCGGTCGCGAAGCTGCAGCTGCAGCGCAACGATTTCAGCGACCCGGTGCCGGGCGAAGCGCAGCGCGCGGCGCTGAAAGCCGCGGCGCCGGTGCTGACGGCCGAGCAATTGACCAAGCCGGGCGTCGATCCCGCGAAGATCGTCGATACGCTGATCGATCCGTCGTTCGCGCGCCCGCTCGTTGCCGCGTCGCAGTGAGGTTGCCGCGATGACGGACACCGCGGCCCGTGGCGATGCACTCGCGCAGCGTCACGCCGTCTCGCCCCGCGCCGGCCGGCGCGATGCGCTTCGCGCGTGGCGCATCGCCGGCCTCGTGCTGCCGTTCGCGGCGCTCGTGGTGCTGGAATGCGTCGTGCGGCGCGGCTGGCTGCCCGACCATCTCGTCCCGGCGCCGAGCGAGATCCTCGATACGCTCGCGCGGATGGGCGTCACGCGAGTCGCACGGCATGTCGGCGCGAGCACGCTGCGGGTCGCGGCCGGTTTTGCGGCCGGCGCCGGGCTCGCGCTCGTCGTCGGCGCGGCGATGGGCCTGAGCCGCCGGATCGACGCGCTGCTCGAGCCGACGTTCCAGGCGCTGCGCGCGATTCCGTCGCTCGCATGGGTGCCCGTGCTGCTGCTGTGGCTCGGCATCGACGAAGCGCCGAAGATCACGCTGATCGCGATCGGCGCATTTTTCCCGGTGCACCTCGCGGTGGTCGCCGGCATTCGAGACGTCGACCGCAAGCTCGTCGAGCTCGGCGCGGTGTACCGGCTCGGCCCGCTGGCACTGTTCCGCCGCATCCTGCTGCCGGCCGCGTTGCCGCAGATCGTCACCGGCCTGCGTACCGGCCTGAGCCTCGCGTGGATGTTCATGGTTGCCGCTGAACTGATCGCGGCGACGCGCGGCCTCGGCTTCCTGTTGAGCGACGGCAGGGAAACCGGGCGACCCGATCTCGTGTTCGGCGCGATCCTGCTGCTCGCATTGCTCGGCAAGCTGAGCGACGGCGCGATGCGGCGCATCGAGTCGCACTGGCTCGGCTGGCGCGATGCCTTCGACGGCGCGGCGCGCGAGGGTTCGAAATGAGTACGACCGCTTCCGCGGCTTCCGCGCGCACGACCGAGGGTGCCGATACGCCGCTGCTTGACCTGCGGATCACCCGCAAGCAATACGGCGACCGCACGATCCTCGCCGACATCGCGCTACACGTGGCGCGCGGCGAGATCGTCTGCGTGGTCGGCCCGAGCGGCTGCGGGAAAAGCACGCTGCTGCGGATCGTCGCCGGGCTCGACACGCACTTCCGCGGCAACGCGAAGCTCGACGGCGTCGCGCTCGACGGGCCGTCGGCGCGTGTCGGCGTGATCTTTCAGGAACCCCGGCTGCTGCCGTGGCTGTCGATTGCGGACAACGTCGGCTTCGCGTCCGGCCCGCACGGCGGCCGCGACCCGAGCGTCACGCGCCTGCTCGACGAAGTCGGCCTGGCCGGCGTCGCGCGGCAACTGCCGGCCACTTTGTCGGGCGGGATGGCCCAACGCGCCGCGATCGCGCGCGGGCTGTTCGGCGAGCCGGATCTGCTGTTGCTCGACGAGCCGTTCAGCGCGGTCGACGCGATCACGCGGTTGCGCCTGCAGACACTGCTGCTCGACGTCGTCCGTCGGCACCGGATGGCGGCGATCGTCGTCACGCACGATCTCGACGAAGCGCTGTATCTCGGCGATCGCGTGCTGATGCTCGCGCCCAACCCGGGGCGCGTCGACGACGAGATCCGCGTCGACCTCGCACGGCCGCGCGATCGGCGCGACCCGTCGCTAGCCGCGCTGCGCGCCCGACTGCTCGGTGCGTTTCAGCGCTTTCACGATCATGCGGATGACGCGGAATCGAGCACGATACGCGGCCTGTAGATTCGGCCACGGTCAAGCCACGCGCTGCTTCGCCATCCGAACGAGCGGCGCGGGAACATCCGCCTTCTCCCGTGCGCGGGCCGCTGCCGCAGGCTTGCCCTTCCATCGAACTCGCTCGGCTCCACCGAGGCCGGCTCTGGACAGCCGTGCGGCCCGATCGATTCGAGCGGGTCGCACTGGCCGCGACGAACGACGCTCGCGTCAATCGTCGAAGGTGCCTTGATATTCCGGCGCGGCATCCGCGCGCGTGTTCAGTTCGAACATCACGCCGCCCGGCGCCCGGCAAAAGAATCGCGAACCGCGCCCGTTGTTGAAGATGTCCGTCTCCATCGCGACGCCCTCGTCCCTGAAGCGCTCGAACAGCGCGTGAACGGCTTCGAGATCCGGCAGTTCGAACCCGACGTGGAAATTCGTCGGCCATGCAGGTACGCCGTCGCCGACGTGATCGATCACGACGTCGAAGCCCGGGCGCTTCAGGATCCAGGACTGGTCCCAGTTTCCCGCGATCGTGAAGCCGAGGTAACGCTCGAAGAAACGGGCCGTCGCCAGCGTGTCGGCCGAAGGGAAGCTCAAATGGTTGAGCTTCATCGTGTGTGTCGTTGCGGTCATGGTCGTGCGCTCGCATGCGGTGATGGGCGGAGGCCCCATGCCGTTCCGCCCGACGACTTCAGAATACGAGCCGGCACCCGCATGCGACAACTCGCATTGGGCAGGCGTCCGGACCACGCGCGAAACCCCCGCCGGACGCCGGTGAGCGGGTGGTCGCCGATCGCCGCGGGGGCCGCCGCTCGCATTCCGGGCATGCGCCCTTGACACGAACGGCCCGATCGGCGATCGACATCGAACGCCGCCGGCCCGAGGTCCGCGGACAGACCGCGGGCCACCGATGGTCCGCCGGCGCCCGGTCGAACCGCAAATCACCGAGTGCCAGCGGCGCTCGACGCTACGGCCGCGGCCTCAGAACTGATAACCCGCGCCGACCACCGCGCCGAAGTCCGACCGCGTGTTGCCGGTCACCGACGCCTTGACGACCCAGCGGTTGCTCTCCGTCACGTACGAGTATCCGGCCGCAAAGCCCTGCTGGCCGTGATAGTTCGACGTCGCCGCCGACACCATCGAGCGGCCCGCGCCCGTCGGCTGCGGCAAGCCGGCCACCGCCATCGCCGAGGCGACGCCGCCGTACATGTCCTTCTTCAGGTCGTTGAAGGCGTTGTACACCTGCCCGATGCGCTGGTCGGTATAGCCCTTCGCCTGCGTCGACGCCGCCGACAGGTTGTCGTTGAGCTGCTGCACGTTCACCGCGTCGGTCGGCGCCGTCCCGGCCGCGACGTTCGTGACCTGGCGCTCGCTGCCCTTCGCGCCGACCGAGAACGAGTTGTCGCGATCGGCGACGGAGCCCTGGCCGACCGCCACCGCGTTCTTGCCGGTTGCCGTCGCCGTCGACCCGATCGAACCGGCATCGGCGCGCGCGATCCACGACGTGTTCGCGTCGGTGGCCGCCGCGCGGATCTTGTCGTTGGCCGCGACATTCTGCAACGCGGTGTTGAACTGTCCCATGTTGACCGCGTCGTTCGCATTCACGCCCGCCGCGACACCGGTCAGCACACGATCGCCCGCCGTGCCGGCGAAGTTCACGCTGGTGCCGCCGCTATCCTTTCCGACCGTGATCGCGCCGTTCGGATCCTGCTGCTGCACGAGGCCGGCCTTGCCGTTCGCGATGTTGGTCACGCTCCCCTGCAGGTTCGAGATGTCGGTGGTGTTCTTCGACACCTGCTGGTTGGTCGCGTACAGCTGCGAGCCGTTCACCGCATCCGTGCTGGTGGCGCTCAGCGTGCCGGCCTGGACGTTGGTGATGCGCGTGCCGCCGGCGCCGCCGAGCGTGATCGTGCTCTTCGAGCTGTCGTCGTACTGCACCGCGAGCGCGCCGAGCTGGTTGAGGTTCGACTGCACGTCCTTCAGCTGCTTCACGTTCACCGCGTCGGTATCGCTGGTGCCCGCGGCGACGTTCTTCAGCACGACCGCCGAATTGACGTCGCCGCCGACGAGCGACACGGAATTCAAGCGGTTGCCATTCGGGTCGACGTCGTATTTGACGACGTTCTTCACGGCCTCGCCGGCCTGGTTCGACACGTTCGTGATCTGCTGTTCGAGCGCGGTTTTCACGCCCGACAACTGGCCGCCGTTCACCGCATCCGTGCTGCCGGCGGCGACGTTGCCGTCGGCCACGTTCGTCAGCTTCGTCGGCGCGCCGCCGCGCGCGGCGCTGTACGCGCCGAGCGTCGGGTCGAACTGCAGCGCGTCCTGCTGCAGCCCGGCGATCGCGGCCGTGTTGCCCGCGATGTTCGTTTCGGCATTGCCGAGGCGCGTTTCGTGGTTCTCGAGCGTCGTCGTGTTGCTGCCGACGCGGCCGTCGAGGTTCGTCAGCGCGTCGCCGACGTTGTTGAACGAACCGCCGCCGACCTTGTAGGACGGCGCGCCGATCGAGCCGTCCGGGTTGACGGTCGCGCCGCCGCCGAGCGCGGCCGCCGTCCCGTCGATCGCGCGGCGCAACTGCGCGCCGTTCACCGCGTCCGTGCTGCCGGCCGCCACGTTGCCTTCCGCGACGTTGGTCAGGTGCACCGGGCTCCCGCCATTGCCGGCGCCGAGCGACACCTGGCGCTTGCTCGCATCGTCGTACTTCACGGCCAGCGCATCGAGCTGGCTCGTGCCGTCGTGAATCGCGGCGGTCAGCTGGTCGACGTTGACCGCGTCCGTGCCGTTCGTGCCGGCCGCGACGTTGCCGATGCGTTGCGGGCCATGGCCGCCGTGGCTCGCGTCGTAGGCGCCGAGGCCCGGGTTCCACAGCAGCGCATCCTGCTGGAGCGACGCGATGTTGCCCGTATTCGTCGTCACCTGGTTGCCGACGGCCGTGATCGACTGGTTGAGCGTGTCGGTCGCCTTGCCGAGCTGGCCCACGTTCACGGCGTCGTTCGCGGCCACCCCGTCCGCGACATTGTGCAGCCCGACCGGCGCCGCGGCTCCCGTCCCCCCGAACGTGACGCCGCTGTGCGCGTCGCTGTCGTACTGCACGGCGTTCTTCGTCGCGTTGCCGATCTGGCTGGTGATCGACGTGCTCAGGTTGCCGAGCGTCGTGCTGAGGTTGTTCGTCACGCTCGTGCTGAGCGATGCAAGGCCGCCGCTCAGTTGCCCGACGTTGACGGCGTCGTGCGCGTCCGTCCCGTCGGCGACGTTGTGCAGCGTCGTGCCGTTGGCGCCCGCGAACGTCACCGAGTCGAAGCCGCTCGCGCCGTCGTACTTCACGTTGCGTGCGTCGGCCGCCTGCAGGCTGCCGATGTTCGCGCTCGCCGTGCTCAGCGATGCGTTGATGCCGGTCACGCTGTTCTGCAGGTTCGTGATGGTCGAGGCCGCCGTCGAGATGGACGTCTGCAGCGGCGCGACGCTGCCCTTCAGCTGGCCGACGTTGACGGCGTCGGTATCGGCCACGCCGGCCGCGACGCCGCCGATCGTGGTGCCGCCGGCGCCGTCGAGCGCGATCGCCGCGTGGGTGTTGTCGGTGTACTTCACGACGTTCTGCGTCGCCGTGACGATGCTCGTGCTGAGGCTGTTGCCGACACTGGTCACGCGCTGGTCGACGTTCGAGATCGTGGTCGACAGCGAATTGCCGACCGACGTCACGCGTGCGTCGACGTTGCCGATGCCCGTGCTGAGCGTGCTGTTCACGTTCTTCAGCTGCTGGACGTTGACGGCGTCCGTATCGGCCGCGCCCGCCGCGACGTTCTTGAGCTGGCGCTCGCTGCCGATCGCGCCGAACGACACCGCTCCGCCGACCGGCGCGGCCGTGCCGCCGAACACCGGCGTGCCCCCGTTGCTCGCGCCGATGCTGCCCGACCCGATCGCGACCTGGTTGTTGCCGTTCGTCTGTGCACCGGCCCCGATCGCCACCGATTGCGTGCCGCCGGCACGCGTCTGCGTCGCCGCGTCGTATGACGCGCCGGCCGACACGCCGTCGCTCGACGTCGGGTTCGCGCCGCCGATCGCGATCGAGCGGTCGCCGCTGGCCAGCGCCGAGTGGCCGAGCGCGATCGAGCTCGTGCCGTGCGCATCCGCGACGTTGCCGAGCGCCATCGAGAAATCGCCGATCGCGGCCGACTGGCGGCCGATCGCCAGCGCCGTGTTGCCTTGCGCGACGGCCACCGTGCCGATCGCGGTGGACGAGTTCGCCAGTGCCTGCGAGCCGACGCCGATCGCGATCGCGCCGCCGCTGCTGCTGCCGCCGTTGCTGCTCGCGTTCGACTGGTCGCCGATCGCGATGCCGCTGGTGCCGGCCTTCGCATTCGTGCCCTGCGTCACGTTCGCGGTACTCACCGCCACGTAGTTCCCGCTCTTCGTCGCCACGCACAGCGGGTTGGTTCCGTCGATGCACTGCCCGGTCAGTGCGTTGTCCGGATTGCCGCGGTCGACGAAATTGTCGGCATGCGCGGTGCCGGCGATCAGCATCCCCGCGCCCGTGAACATCGCGGCGGCCAGCGCCGAAATCTGCTTCTTCTTCATGGTCTTCTGCTCCGTTGTGTAGCGTCTGGTTTGAATACGGACTACTTACTTTTATGAAAGATTCGACTTCAATTGCGATTGCGACTTCAGTGCGGAACCCGATTCCGATATCCGGTCCGGCCATGCCGGAGGCGCGTTGCGTCGACCATCCGTTTCGACAGGACGATCGAAGCCCCCGGGCACGCCGCACGTTCTACGGCCCGTTCCGTCAATCCGGAAACTGAATTAGGAATACGTAATGCGCTTTATGGACGAGTCTTTCCCCGGATGAATCCGGAGATTCAACCTGCCGTTACCCACACCTCTGATGTGATGTCGCGCCGACCGCGACCAACCCCGTTTCTTTTATTTCATCTTCGACTACCGGCGTTTCGCCTCCGTACCGCGAGCCTTCGCCCGGACGCGCGTCGATTGCCGCCTCGGATCCGAATCACACAACTTCCGTCACCACTTGCGGTGCCTTCCGTTGCGCTGTGCCACCCGGCGTTCAAAGTTCGGACGAATTATGAGACACGATCTAGAATTATTAAAGGCGACATTCTTTATAGATTGTGAAATTCAATTCATTCAATGACTTGCGCAAAATACGGACATCTCGCAAACGATTTCGCGCCACCGGGATTAATCGAAATGTTTTATGGAGAGGACAAATGCTTTGCCGAAGCGGATTTAAATTCGATTCGACCTCGAAACGATAATCCCGCGACCGACCAATGGAATGGTTAAGCGGAGGATATTCGCGTAAACCATGAGCGGCGACGCATGTCGAAGCGCGGCATTCCTGTCGTAATCCGCCATTTTAAAAATCGGGAAAGCGGAATGGCGCGAATATTCCGGACACGTCTGGCGGGATTCGAAATAAGCTCCTACAATTCCGCTCGCATTGATTTCCGCAGTCGCGATCCTCACGATGCGCGCCCGGCAATCGTCCGTGTCTTTACCGGCCAGGTGATCAAAAAAAACGAACGCCGTGCCATCGGGCGGCCGGTTGCTGCCGCGCCGTGCCGTCAACCTCCGGAACCGATGCGAGCGTGCGATGCGCTGATGCATCGTCATAGAGCGGCGCATGACGTTTCTCCCGAACCGGGCAGGCCACCCGCGGAAACGCATCCAACCGCCTTTCCAGAACAGGTGCACGATGCCTTCATCGACCTCCGCATTGCGCGACGCCCATATCCTGGTCGTCGACGATCAACCCGACCAGCTGCGTTTGCTGACCGACATCCTGCGCGGCACGGGCTGCCGGATCAGCATCGCGTCCGATGGCATGCAGGCATGCCAGCGCGCGCAGGCACTGTTGCCCGACCTGATCCTGATGGATGTCCGCATGCCGCGGATGGATGGTTTCACCGCGTGCCGGCTGCTCGCCGCCGATCCGGCCACGCGTGCGATTCCGGTCATTTTCCTGACCGTGGCCGGCGCATTGCACGAACGCCTCGAAGGGCTGGAAATCGGCGGCGTCGACTATGTCGTGAAGCCGTTCGAGCCGGAGGAAGTGGTCGCGCGCATTCGCGTGCAGCTCGCGCGGACGACGCGCGAACGACCGGCCGATACGGCGCCGGCGGACGGCCCGTTCGCGGCCGGCGACGACGACGGCATCATCGTGCGCGCGGCGATCCGCCACCTGTCGCGCACGCTGAACGACCCGCCGACGGTGGAGCAACTGGCGCGCGCGGTCGGCACGCATGAAAAGCGGTTGTCGCGCGCGTTTCGCGACAATCTCGGGCAGACGGTGTTCGAGTATCTGCGGCACGAGCGGCTGCGGATCGCGCAGGATCTGCTGGGTTCGACGTCGCTCAGCATTGCGAACATCGCGAAGGAAATCGGCTTTTCCACGCCGGCCAATTTCGCGACGGCCTTTCGCGAACGCTTCGGCGTCACGCCGACCGAGTGGCGGCGCCAGCGCCGGGCGCGCTCGCG
>NZ_JAAGPK010000032.1:0-238 GCF_017104685.1 Burkholderia sp. Tr-20355
GAAAAAAAAAAACAATCTCTGACATAACAACGCCACTGTACTACTCATAATCTATCTCTCATTAATCCTACACTTACACTCTGATCATTGTTTTTCACATCCTTCCATCTCGATTATTTATGCAGCTGTACTCATCCCCACTAATATTCTCTTGATTTTGTACACCAGTCTGTTGCATGTCGTCACTATTTTTCTAGCGATACTTAATAGGTGATTGTGCACACTTCATATCTACTGC
>NZ_JAAGPK010000326.1:0-3259 GCF_017104685.1 Burkholderia sp. Tr-20355
AGGGCCGGGAGGGGTGCCGGTGCCGGCGGGCGCGGCGATGTAGCGTTGCGCGCGCGGTGCGGCGGGCGGCGCGGCGGGGGCGGCAGCCGGCGCGACGAAGCCGCCCGACGCGTACGATTCGGCAGCCGCATCGGCCGATGCCGGCTCGCGGCCCGGCGTGGCCATGTTGAACTTGCGGATGAAGAAGCGGAACAGCCCGTAGTACGCGACGCCGTACGCAATGCCGAGCGGGATCGCGATCCAGCCCTTCGTCGACAGCCCGTAGTTCAGCACGTAGTCGATCGCGCCGGCCGAGAACGTGAAGCCGAGCTTCACGCCGAGAATCTGGCAGATCGCGAGCGACAGCCCCGTCAGGACCGCGTGGATCACGTACAGCACCGGCGCGAGGAACATGAAGCTGAACTCGATCGGCTCGGTCACGCCGGTCAGGAACGACGTCAGCGCCATCGAGAACAGCAAGCCGCCGACCATCGCGCGGCGTTCCTTGGGCGCTTCGTGCAGCATCGCGAGACACGCCGCCGGCAGGCCGAACATCATGATCGGGAAGAAGCCGGCCATGAAGGTGCCCGCGGTCGGGTCGCCCGCGAAGAAGCGGTGCAGGTCGCCGTGCACGATCTCGCCGCCGGCCGGCGGCGTGAAGTTGCCGAACACGAACCACGCCAGCGAGTTGATGATGTGATGCAGGCCCGTGACGAGCAGCAGGCGGTTCAGGAAGCCGAACACGAACGCACCGATCGCGCCCGCCGTCGTCAGCCACTGGCCGGCCGCGTCGATCAGGTGCTGGACCGGCTGCCACACGTACCCGAACACGATGCCGAGCACCACGCACACCAGCCCCGTGATGATCGGCACGAACCGTTTGCCGCCGAAGAACGCGAGGTAGTCCGGCAGCTTGATGTCCTTGTAGCGGTTGTACAGCAGGCCCGCGACGACACCCGCGATGATCCCGGACAGCACGCCCATGTTCAGCTTGGGATCGATGTCCTTCATGATCGCGGTTTCGATCAGGTAGCCGATCGCGCCCGCGAGCGCCGCCACGCCGTTGTTGTCCTTCGCGAACCCGACCGCCACGCCGATCGCGAACAGCAGCGGCAGGTTGTCGAAGATCGCGCCGCCGGCGTCGGCGATCATCTTGATGTTGAACACGTCCGGCTGGCCGAGTCGCAGCAGGATGCCGGCGACCGGCAGTACCGCGATCGGCAGCATCAGTGCCCGGCCCAGGCCCTGTATTTTCAGAAACGGATTCCCGTTCATTCAGTCCTCCAATCCTTGTCTCTTCGTTAATCGTCGTTGCGCTGATTGCTTTCGTCGTCATACGGGCCACGAACCTGCCGCCGACGTTCAGTCGAGCGGCCAGACCTCGCGGCTTGCTGCCCTTACCGCCTGTGCCGAATCGAGCGCGAGCAGGTCCTGCGCGCGCTGACGGCACAACTGGTAATCGAGACGGCGCACACGCGCCTTGATGCCCGGCACCGATACGGGGTCGACCGACAGTTCGGTCACGCCGAGGCCCACCAGGATCGGCACCGCGAGCGGATCGCCGCCGAGCGCGCCGCACACGCCGACCCACTTGCCGTGCTTCGCCGCGCCGCGCACCGCGATGTCGATCAGGCGCAGCACGGCCGGATGCAGGCCGTCGGATTGCGCGGCCAGGTCGGCCTGGCAGCGGTCCATCGCGAGCGTGTACTGGGTCAGGTCGTTGGTGCCGATCGACAGGAAATCCGCGTGCTGCGCGAGCTGGTCGGCCAGCAGCGCGGCCGACGGCACCTCGATCATCGCGCCGACCTCGATCGGCTCGGTGCGGCCCTGCGCGCGCGCGAATTCGTCGATGCGCTTGCGCAGCCGCACGAGTTCGCCGGCGTCGGTAACCATCGGCAGCAGGATGCGCACCGCGCCGAACGGCTTCACCGCGAGCAGGCCCTGCAATTGATCGTCGAGCAGGTCGGGGCGCACCTGCGCGAGGCGGATGCCGCGCAGGCCGAGTGCCGGGTTCGGTTCGGGCGGCAGCGTCAGGTAGTCGACTTCCTTGTCCGCGCCGACGTCGAGCGTACGGATGATCGCGGTGCGGCCCTGCAGCGCGTCGACGATCGACTGGTAGCTCTGCTGGTGTTCGACGACCGTCGGCGCGGCCTGGCGATGGATGAACATCAGCTCGGTGCGCAGCAGGCCGACCGCGTCGGCGCCGTTGTCGACCGCGGTGTTCGCATCGTCGAGCGTCGCGATGTTCGCGGCGACCTCGATCGCGCGGCCGTCGACCGTCGCGGCGGCCGCACCGGCCAGTTGCCGGTTCGCCTCGCGCACGCCGTCCAGGCGCTGGCGTTCGTGCCGCGCGCGCTCGACGTCGAGTGCGGTCGGCGCGTGTTCGAGCCGGCCCGCGCTCGCATCGACGACGACCTGCGTGCCGTCCGGGATCGCGTACAGCGCATCGCCGACCGCGACCAGCGCCGGAATGCCGAGCTGCCGCGCGATGATCGCCGCGTGCGACGTCGCGCCGCCGCGCGCCATCACGAGCGCGGTCACGCGCTGGCGATCGAGCGACGACAGGTCGGACGGCGTGAATTCCTCGGCCGCGAGCACGGCCTCGTCGGGCAGCGTACGCGCGGCGCCGTTCGTGTGGCCGAGCGCGCGCAGCACGCGCTTCTCGATGTCGCGCAGGTCGGCCGCGCGTTCGGCCAGCAACGCGTCGTCGAGCTTCGACAGCGTGTCGATCTGCGTGCGGATCGTCGCGCGCCACGCGAAGCCCGCGCTCTTGCCGAGGCTGATCAGGTCGCGCGCCGCGTCGATCAGCGTCGGATCTTCCAGCAGCACGCGATGCACCGCGAAGATGCCCGCTTCGCCGACCGCGCCGCGCGCCGACGCATTGCGCACCGTTTCGTCGAGTTCGGCGTCGACCGCCTTCAGCGCCTGGTCGAGCTGGCGACTTTCGGTGGCCGGCGTGCCGGCGGCCTGTTCGGGCGGCACGATGTCCGCATCGTCCAGGCGCACCAGCGCGCCGACCGCGATGCCGGGCGCCGCGCACACGCCCGCGAGCGTGTTCGGGTCCAGCGGTGCGCCGGTGCTGCGCGCGATCGTCCGCGGCACGGGCGACGTCATCCGCGCCGGCTTTTCCTCCACTTCGCCGTGCGCTTCGCGCAGCAGCTCGTGCTCGACCGCGTCGACCGCCTGCTGCGCATGCGCGCCGCGGCCGACCAGTTCGACCGTCGCGCCTTCGCCGGCGCCGAGGCCGAGCAGGCCGACGACGCTCGCGATCGATGCCTTG
>NZ_JAAGPK010000327.1:0-3371 GCF_017104685.1 Burkholderia sp. Tr-20355
GCCGCCCGCGCGGGGCACGCGGGCGGCGGAGGGCGCCGGCACGGACGTAAGCGTGCGCTCACATCGCCGCCGGCGCGCGGTGCATCAGGGGTTGATGTACTGGAACAGCGACATGTTCTGCAGTTGCACGTAGGCCTTCTGCGCGCCGGTCAGCGCGTTCTGCACCTGCAGGTACTGGCTGATCGTCGTGACCATGTTGGTGCTGGTCAGGTCCGACAGGTTGCTGGTCGTCTGCAGCGACGCCGTCTGGTTGACGGCCTGCATCGCCTTGACTTCCTGCTCGCGGCCGCCGACCGATGCCTGGATCGTCGTGACGTTGCGCATCGTGTTGCCGAGCTTGGTCGAGCCGGTCATCAGCGCGTTCTTCAGCGCCGCGCCCGCCACCGCATTCGCCGTCACGGGCGTCTTCAGCGCCGAAATCATCGCGTCGAGCGTCGAGAACACGTCGGAGCCGCCGCTCGCCTGCGGCGCGGGCGAGACCGCGAACGTGTCGCCGGCGGCCGGCGTGCCCGATACGGCCACCGTCATCCCGCCGCCGAGCGAGATCGCCGAGCCCGCCGAATAGGCCTGCGCCGGCGTGGTGGTCGGCGGGCTGGCCGAATTGTCGGTCACCGTGTAGGTCGGCGCGGCGGCCGTGCCGCCGAACGTGATCGAGAACTGATGGCCGTTCGTCGCGATCGACGGGTTCGTCACCGTGACCGCGCCGATCGTGCCGGTGCCCGTGTTGCCCGCGCCGGCCGACGGCACCGGCGAGCTGCCGATCGCCGGCACCGACATGAAGACGGCCGCGCCCGTGTCGCCCTGCGCCACAGTGCTCGAATCGGCGATCTGCACCTGGCGCGTCCCCGTGTCGCCGACATAGGTGACGCTGCCGCTCGGCGTCGTCGAAAACGGCGCCGCCGAATTCTTCGTGCCGGCGAACAGGTAGTTGCCCGCGCCGTCGTTGGTGTTCGCGAGCGTCATCAACTGGTCGCGGTAACCCTGCAGCTGCGTCGCGAGCGCCGAGCGGTCGCTGTCGGACAACGAACCGTCGCCGGCGCGCACGAGCAGCGTCTGCGCGCTCGTCAGCACGCTGCTCACGCTCTGCAGCGTCTGGTCCTCGGCCTGCAGCGACGCGAGCGCGGTGTTCTGGTTGGTCGCGTACTGCGACAGCGTCGCCGACGTCATCGACAGCTGCACGGCCTGCGCCGCGCCGGCCGGGTTGTCGGCCGCCGTCTGCAGGCTCACGCCGCTCGAGATCTGCTGATACAGCTGCGCGAGCTGGGCCTGCTGGTCGTTCATTTGGGAAACGTTCAGCTGGAAGAACTGGGCGCTGGAAATCCGCATCGCTTCTATTCCTCGAATCCGGTCAGTTGAACAGGCCGAGCACGGTCTGGAACAGCGTCGCCGCCGTCTGGATCACCTTCGCGTTCGCCTGGTAGAGCTGCTGGTACTGCATCAGGTTGGCCGCTTCCTCGTTCTGGTTCACGCCCGACACCGACTGCTGCGCCTCGGTGATCTGGCCGATCAGCCCGGTCTGCGCGGCGCTCGACGATTTCAGCTGGGTCGTCGTGTTGCCAATGCCGTTCACGTAGCTCGCATATGCGCCCGTGAGTGTCGTCGTGCCGTTGCCGAGCGCCTTCGCGTTGACCAGCTTCGACAGCGCGAGCGCGTTGGAGCCGTCGCTGGTGCCGCCCGCGTACGGCCCGATCGTAAACGAGTCGCCGGTCGCCGGTGCGCCGGACAGCGTGACGCTCACGCCGTTGAGCGCGCCCGCGGCCGTCCCCGACATCGTCAGCGTCGCGCCGGCCGCCGGGTCGTACGGGACGGTGTCCGTCGGGTTGTTGATCGTGACCGACGTCGGCGGCGTGGTGCCGATCGTCACCGTGGTGCCGACCGGGAAGCCCGTCAGCGTCTTCGCCGTCGCGTCGTAGGTCAGCTTGGTCGTCGGCACCTGGTAGCCCGCGGTCACGCCGCCGAGCGTGATCTTGCCGGTGCCGGTGTTGGTGCTCGCCGCCGACGTGACGGCCGGCGACGCGGCCGCGATCGCCGACGCGCTCGTCGTCGCGAGGCCGAAGCCGTTCAACGCGCCGCGCGTCGGCAGCACGGTGAACTTGTCGCCGGCGTTCATCGCGCCGGACGGGGTCGAGAAATTCAGCCCGCCGAGCGAGACCGGCATCGGCCCCGCCTTCTGGTCGACCACCGCGCCGCTCGCGCGGTCGGTCAGCGTGTAGTTCGTGCCGTCGAACGAGAGCGTGTAGTCGCTCGTCGTCGGCTGCGACGCGTTCGCGAACGACACGGACAACGACGCGTTGCCGGTATTGCCCTGGTTCGAGTACACGGTCGGCGACGGCATCGTGAACAGGTTGCCGCCCGGGTTGCCCGACAGGTCGATGCCGAGCGCGTTCTGCGCGTTGACCTGCGCGGCGAAGCTGGTCGCGATCGCGCCGAGCTGGGCCTGCGCGGGATCGAGCGTCTGGCTGCGGAACGCGAGCAGGCCGCCGAGCGTGCCGCCCGACAGCGACGAATCGGGCAGCGCCTGGTTCGGCCCCTGCGGGTTCGCGCCGGCGATCCCCTGCGACACGACGGTCAGCTCGCTCGGATCGGACGACGACGTGACGGCCGCGAGCTGGTAGCTCTTGTCGGCGACGACGAGCGGCTGGCCGCCCGACAGGAACACGCTGTAGCCGCTGTCGTTGCGCACGACCTGGATGCCGGCGAGGCCCGACAGGTTCGACACCGCGAGGTCGCGCTGGTCCATCAGCTGGTTCGGCGGCTGCCCCTGGCTGCTCGCCGCCGCGATCTGCTGGTTCAGCTGCGCGATCTGCGCGGTGTACGTGTTGATCTGCGACACGGTGCTGGTGAGCTGCGTGTTCACGCTCTGGCGCAGCGCGTCGTACTGCTGGCCGGCCGCGTTGATCTGGTTGGCCAGCGTCTGCGCGTTGCTGATCGCGGTCTGGCGCACCGACGGGTCGGACGCGTTGTTCGCGACGTTCTGCAGCCCGGTGAAGTAGCTCGTGATCCCGGTCGAGATCCCCGCCGTCGGGCTGCCGATGTAGTTGTTCAGCTGCGCGACGAGCGTGTACCACGTCGACAGCGCGCCGCCCTGCGTCTGCGCGGTGTTCAGCTGGTCGCTCAGGTACTGGCTGTACTGGCGCTGCACGGTGACGGTGCTCACGCCTTGCGGCATGTAGCCGCTGCCCGTGTACTGGCCGCTCGTTTCGGCATAGACCGGCCGCTCGACCGAATAGCCGGGCGTCGCGGCGTTGCTGATGTCGAGGATCACGAGGCCGATCGTGCGGGTGCGGCCGGTGATCATCGAACGCGCGAGCGGGTTCGAACGGTAGCCGAGCCGCTCGATGGCCTCCTTGAGCCGCGCCTCGACGGTCGGC
>NZ_JAAGPK010000328.1:0-3050 GCF_017104685.1 Burkholderia sp. Tr-20355
AGCTTGCACGCGCGAGCGTGTCAGAAGCCGCTCGGCCGGCGCTTCTGGGCGCCTTCGTCCGCGCGGATGTCGTGCGGCCCGATCGCATCGCGGCCGTCGAGCCGTGCGGCGCCGAAGGCGTGCAGCAGCGCGCGGCGCATCGTGCGCGGCGGCGTCGCGGCCAGCACGTCGAGCGCGTCGTCGCCGAGCGTGTCGGGGAAGCGCTGCCCCCACGCATGCGACGTGCGGATCTCGTCGTAGATCGTCTGCGCGATCCGGCGCGCGCCGGCCGCATCGGGCGGCGCGATCTCGTACACGTTCATCCGGTTGAGCAGCGGCTCCGGAATCGCCTGCGCGTCGTTCGCGGTCGCGATCCAGATCACGTTGCCCGCATTGATCGGCACTTCCGCGAATTCGTCCACGAACGCGCGCGCCGTGTCGTGCTCGAGCAACGCGTACAGCGCGCCGAGCGGATCGTATTGCGCATCGCTGCCGGCCTTGTCGATCTCGTCGACCGCGATCACCGGGTTCGCGTAGCTGCCGTTCACGAGCGCCTCGAACACCTTGCCGGGCTTCGCGTTCTTCCATTGCGACGACGCGCCCGACAGGATCCAGCCGGCCGTCAGCGAACTCATCGGCACGTAGTGGTACGCGGTGCCGAGCAGGTGCGCGAGCGCCTTCGCGAAATGCGTCTTGCCGATCCCGGGCGGCCCGAGCAGCAGGATCGGCATCAGTTCGAGCCGGTCGTCCGTTTCGAGGCACAGCGCGACCTGCTTGCGCACGTCGTCGAGCGGCTCGCCGAAATTCGGCAATGCTTCGCCGAGCTCATCGAACGACGGCATCCGGTTCGGCTTCACGCAGAAGCGCAGATTCCCCGTCTTGAGCATCCGCTCGTAAGTGGCGCGCAGTGCGTCGCTCGCGCTCTCGTTCAGGTCGCTCAGCGCCGTCTCGACCTGCTCGAGGTCGTACACCGTGCTGAAGGAGGCCACCGCCAGTTCATGTTTCACCATCGCCGTCGTCATACCAACCTCGCTGCACTTGCCATCACATGATCATCAGACCCTTACGATTTCAGTGTAGCGATCCCGCATCACCGCGCAAGCAAGCAGCCGGGCGAGTCTGCTGCTAACACCTCGCGCGCGCTGCACGGCCGCGCGCCGCGGCGTATGATCGTCGGTTCACCCACCCGCCGCGCCGGCGTTGCCGACGGCGCCCGCGCGGCGCGTCGCCCGATGGCCCGAAGGTATGCCGATGTCCGTCCCCACTGCTTCCCCGCGCGTTCATGCCGATGCGATCGACGCCGTCGACGCGGCGCTCACGTCGCGCCGCGCGATCCGCGCCTTCCTGCCGACGCCCGTGCCGCGCGACACGCTCGAGGCGATCCTCGAAGCCGCGAGCCGCGCGCCGTCGGGCACCAACATCCAGCCGTGGCGCGTGTACGTCGCGACGGGCGCCACGCGCGATGCGCTCGCCGCCGCGCTGACCGCGGCGCACGACGATCCCGCGCGCGACGAGAAATACGTCGCCGAATACGACTACTACCCGCGCGAATGGGTGTCGCCGTATGTCGACCGGCGCCGCAAGGTCGGCTGGGACCTGTACGGGCTGTTGAACATCGGCCGCGACGAGAAGGCGCGCATGCATGCGCAGCATGCGCGCAACTTCCGTTTCTTCGATGCGCCGGTCGCGCTGTTCTTCACGCTCGACCGCGTGATGACGCACGGCGCGTGGCTCGATTGCGGGATGTTCCTGCAGGGCGTGATGACGGCCGCGCGCGCACGCGGGCTCGACACCTGCCCGCAGGCCGCGTTCGTGCCGTTTCACCGGATCATCGCCGGCCACCTCGGCATTCCCGCCAACGAACAGTTCGTCTGCGGGATGTCGCTCGGCCATGCGGACCCCGACGCGATCGAGAACCGCCTCGTCACCGAACGCGCGCCCGTCGCCGAGTTCGCGCGCTTCTTCGCTTGAAAACGCGTGCGGCGGCCCTACCTTTCCGGCAGGACCGCATCGTGCGGCGAACCTGTCGCCGCCTGTCCTGTCACATCACGAGCAAAATCGATCGGGCGTAAGATGTGCGTCCGTTCCCCGTTATCGCGCATTTCCGGAGACGTTTCATGCTGAAACACGGCCTGGCCGTCCTGCTTGCGAGCGTCGCGCTCGCCGCCCATGCGCAAAGCCCCGCGCCGGCCTCCGTCGCGTGGGAGATCCAGGTGGTGCGCGACGGTCAGACGATCGACACGTTCCAGCAGCGCACCACCGTCGGTCAGAGCCGCACGGATACCCATCGTTATCCGTCCGCCGTGCCGGTCGGCTGCGGCAATGCCGCGCGCGTCGTGCCGGCCGAGCGCACGCGTTCGGTCACCGTCGCGCCGCTCGCCGTCGATGCCGGTGCGAACACGGTGTCGCTCGCGCTCGACGTGCAGGAAACGCTCGACGACGAAAACGCGACGCGCGGCGATCCGTGCATACCGGCGTCGCCGCGGCAGATCGTCGCGAGCCATCCCGGCCTGTCGGTCGGCGGCGATGCGTGGACCGACTGGACGCTCGTCGAGCAGCATCCGCACCTCGTGTACCGCGTGCGTGCGCACGTCGCGAAGGACTGAGCGTCATGTCCGCCGACGCCCTGTCCCTGCCGTTCGCCGAACCGCACGCCGCGCCCGACGAAATCACCGCGGTCAGCTGGAACCTGCACAAGGGCCGCTCGCCGCTCGGCTTCACCGCGTGGAACGCGATGCGCAACTGGATGCAGTCGACGCACGCCGACGTGTATTTCCTGCAGGAAGCGATGGCGCGCCGCATGCCGCGCCCCGTGCTCGCGCCCGGCTTCGGTGCGCAGATGGACGACGCGGTCGACGACGTGTGGCATTGCCAGGCCACCGAGATCGCGCATGCGCTCGACTGGCAGATCGCGCTCGGGCCGAACGTCTTCAAGCCGTCGTGGCGGCACGGCAACGCGATCCTGTCGCCGCACCCGCTCGACCTCGGCGGCCGCTGGGACATCTCCGCGCACCGCTTCGAGCGGCGCGGGCTGCTCGTCGCGCGCGCGACGCTCGCGGGCGCGCGCCCGG
>NZ_JAAGPK010000329.1:0-3095 GCF_017104685.1 Burkholderia sp. Tr-20355
TCCCGTCCCCGCGCCTCTTCCGATCCCCGCCCGGCCGCCGGCGGCGGGCGCGGCCGGCCCCGGCGGTGCATCGCGGCAGTCCGCCACCTGCAGCGGCCCGCACAGATGCAGCACGCGCGCGACGCCGAGACCGACCACCGCCGCATCGTCGGCACTGCCGCGCAACGCGAACGCGCGCGGGCGCAGCGGAAAACCGTAGGCGTTCCACTGCTGCATCCGGTACTGGTCGTCGGGAATCGCGCCGAATCCCATCACGGTGCGCGACACGCCGGCCGCGAAATTGCCGGCGATGCCGCCGAACTGCAGCGTCGGCGTGACGACCTGCAGCAGCGGCGCGAGCTGCGGGTCGCGCCGCAGGAGGTCGATCAGCGCCGCATAGCGGCGGATCCCGTACGCGGCCGGATCGCCCGTGCCGTACAGGTAATAGCCCTGCCGCTGGATCTGCAGATGGCCGCTGCGCTGCACGAAGTCGGTTTGCAGCCCGAGCGTGATGTCGCGGCTGAAACCGCCGAACAGCAGGATCGCACTGACGCCGACGATCATCGCGAGCAGCGTGGTCAGCGAGCGCCGGCGGTTGCGCTGCAGGTTGCGCAGCGCGAGCATCAGCGTATGGATCATCGACACACCTCCTGCGCCGCCGTGCCGTCGCCGGCCCGTTCCCGGCCGACGATGCGGCCGTCGAGAATCCGGATCACCTCGTCGGCGACGCTCACCACCTGCGGATCGTGCGACGACACGATGAACGACACGTCGCGCTCGCGCTGGATCGTGCGCATCAGCGCGATGATCGCGTGGCCGGTGGCGCTGTCGAGGTTCGCGGTGGGTTCGTCCGCCAGCACCATCGCGGGCTCGGCGGCCAGCGCCCGCGCGATCGCGACGCGCTGGCGCTGGCCGCCCGACAGCTGGCTCGGCCGGTGCCGTCCCTTGTCGGCCAGCCCGACCGCGTCGAGCAGGTCGCGCACGCGCGCCGCGCGCCGGGCCGGCGCCCAGCCCGCCATCAGCAGCGGGTACTCGACGTTCTCGTACGCGGACAGCACCGGCAGCAGGTTGAAGGTCTGGAACACGTGGCCGACATGGCGCGCGCGGAAATCGGACAACGCATCGTCGGACAACGACGCGGTATCGTGGCCCGCGATCGTCACGCGCCCGCTGTCGGGGCGGTCGATGCAGCCGATCATGTTCAGCAGCGTCGTCTTGCCGCTGCCCGACGGGCCGCTCAACACGGTGAAGCGCCCGGCCTCGAGCGTCGCCGACACGTCGGCGAGCCCGGTCACGCGCACGCTGTCGAGCAGGTAGGTCTTCGACAGGTGTTCGACGTTCACGAGGCTCATGACGCACCTCCCGCGCGCACGGGCGCAGCCGGGGCCGCCGGCGCGGCGCGCGCATCGGTGCCGGCCGCGCCCGGCACGGCCGGCAGGCCGCGTATCAGCCGCCGCAACTGCAGCCGGTAGGCGAAATGCTCGACCTCGATCACGTGCCGCGGCGTGCGATGGAACGCGATGCCGCCGCTCCAGTCGGACCGTCCGCGCCGGATCAGCCGGTCGACGTGCGCGGCCTTGCGCGGCGCCGCGTCGCGCGCATGCAGATAGCGCGCGAGCAGCTGCGCTTGGTAGTCCATCAGCGGCCAGTTGCCGGTCGACGTCTGGAACAGACCGATGAAGAACAGGTCGCGATGCTGCGCGTCGAACATGTTGAGGTACAGCGACGGCTGCTGCTTGTGCCATTGCAGATGCGCCTGGTCGATGAACGGAAAGCTCGGTTGATAGCCGGTCGCGTAGACGATCACGTCGACCGGCTCCTCGCGGCCGTCGGCGAATACGACGCGATCGCCCTTCAGTTCGCGCACGTCGGGCCGCGCATCGAGATCGCCGTGGCCGAGGTGGTAGAACAGCGTCGAATTGATGATGAAATGCGATTCGAACAGCTTGTGGTCAGGCTTGCGCAGTCCGTAGTCCTCCGGCTGCCCGGCCGTCGTCAGCCGCAGCAGCCGCTCGCCGAAGAAGCGGCGCGCCCACAAAGGCATGCGCAGCCGCAGCGGCCATTCGGCCCACTGGTCGGCCGGTATCCCGAACAGGAATTTCGGCCAGTAGTAGTAACCGCGCCGCGTGCTGTGGAACACGGCGCGTGCATGATGGGACGCCTCGACCGCGATGTCGCAGCCCGAATTGCCCGCGCCGACCACGAGCACGCGCCGGTCGCGAAAGATCTCCGGCGTGCGGTATTGCGACGAATGCAGCTGCAGCCCGTCGAAGCGGCCCGGATAGTCCGGCAGTTGCGGATGCGACAGATGCCCGTTGCAGACGATCACGCCGCGATAGGTGCGCACTTCGCCGCGATCCAGCTCGACGCGCCACCCCGGGCCGCCGTCGACCGGCGCGATCTCGAGCACCGAGCGGCCGAACTCGATCCGCTCGTACACGCCGAAGCGCCGCGCGTACGCACGCAGGTACGCGAGCGCCTGGTCGCCGCGCGCATACGTCGGGTAGTCGTCGGGAATCGGAAAGTCGGTGTATTCCGAAAACCGCTTCGAGCTGATCATGTGAATCGAGCGATACACCGCGCCGCTCGGCCGGCCGTAGTACCAGTTGCCGCCGACGTCGTCCTCGCGCTCGATCACGTCGAAGCCGATCCCGGCCGCGAGCAGGTTCTTCGCGGCGGTGATTCCCGCCGCGCCCGCGCCGATGATGCAGTACCGCGCGCCGTCGTTGCGCTCCGTCATGGTGGATCTCCCCTTTCCGTTCAAAGAACCGGCGCGGCCGCGGCCTGCGTGCCGGTCGCGCCGGCCAGCCGCGCATCGCGCAGATCGGCGATCGATGCGCCGCCGCGATCGGCGATCGCGAAGCGGCCGTCCGGATAGCGCAGCAGCAATTCGGCGTCGGCGGCGCACGCGGCGCCGAATGCGATGCCGCCGATGCGCCACGTGCGCGGCGGCTCGCCGTCTGCGGGCCACGCGCCGAGCAGCACGCGCAACACGTTCTCCAGATGATTGACCGGCAGCCATACCTGCGGGGACGGCGCCGCGTCGCGCGCGTCGCCGGCGCCCGGCGCGCGCCACAACGCATCGGCGTCGGCGGCCCTGACCTGCGCGATGCCGC
>NZ_JAAGPK010000330.1:0-2888 GCF_017104685.1 Burkholderia sp. Tr-20355
GGCCGCACCGCGCGCGATGCAGCCGTCGTCCGTCGTCCACGCACCCGCGCCGCGCGTGCGCGCCGACGTGCGGCCGATTCCGCTCGCGCCGGGCGACGGCGTGCCGCGCGTGATCGTGCACGAAGGGCTCGGCACCGTGCATGCCTATCGTCCGGCACTGCCGGCACTCGCGCGGCTCGGCCCGGTGCTCGGCTTCGCGGTGCGCGACGCGCAGGACTATCTCGACCTGCCGGCGCGTCACCTGAACGCGACGCTCGGCCGGCGCTATGCGGATGCGCTGTGGCGCAGCGGCGTGCGCGAGGTCGACGTGCTCGGCTACTGCTCGGGCGGGCTCGTCGCACTCGAAATGGCGAAATCGCTGGTGCAGCTCGGCGTCGCGGTGCGCACGCTCGACATCGTGTCGAGCTACCGCATTCCCTACCTGATCGAGGACGAACGGCTCGTGCTGTTCAATTTCGCGGCGACGCTCGGGCTGCCGCTCGACGCGCTGGGCTTTCCGGAAACGTACGTGCTCGCCGATGCGCTCGCCGACGCGTTGAAGGCCGACCCCGCGCGGCTCGCGCCCGGCAGCCTGCAGGCGCAGCTCGAGATCTTCGGCGATCGCTGCGAGCCGCTCGACGAGTTGCGCCGGCGCGTGCTGCGCGCGGCGGCCGGCCTGTCGATGCAGGACGACGTCGCGCATCCGCTGCTCGACGAGCGCGAACGGCTGTACCGGCTCTTCATGCATTCCGTGCAGGCGAGCCATTGGGCCGGCGACGCGCCGTATGCGGGCGCATTGCGGTTGTTCGTGCCCGAGCGCTGCAACCCGCTGATTCCGCAGCAGCGCGCGGCGCTCACCGAGTACTGGACGGCGCAGGCGCTCGGCGGCATCACGGCCGCCGACATCCCCGGCGGTCATTTCGACTGCCTGAACGCCGCGTTCGTCGACACCCGCCTGAAGGAGGCACGATGAAGGTTCACCCGCTGCCGGTCGTCGTGGCCGGCTCCCGCTTCGGCCAGTTCTACGCGGCGGGCCTCGCGGCGTCCGGTTCGTATCGCGTCGCGGGCTTGCTCGGCCGCGGCAGCGCGCGTACCGCCGCACTGGCCGCCCGCGTCGGCGCACCGGTGTTCGATTGCCCGGAGGCGCTGCCGGACGACGTGCGTGTCGCCTGCGTCGCGGTGGGCGGCGCGGCGCGCGGCGCGGAAGGGGCCGCGCTCGCGTGCCGGCTGCTCGAACGCGGGATCGACGTCGTGATCGAGCATCCGCTGCTGCCCGACGAATGGGATACCGTGCTGCGCGCCGCGTCGCGCCACGGCCGCCGCTGCCTGCTGAACAGCTTCTATCCGAACCTGCCCGTCGTCGCGCGCTTCATCGCGGTCGCGCGGCGGTTGCGCGACACGAGCGCTCCCGTGCACGCGGACGTCGTGTGCTCGGTGCAGGCGAGCTACGCGGCGCTCGACGTGCTGGCGGCCGCGCTGCAGGGCGTCGGGCCCTGGTCGGTCGAGCCGATCGGGCCGGCGCTGTCGTCGATGCGCGAATGCGCGATGGTGCTGGCCGAAACGCCGGTATCGCTGCGCGTGCACAACGAGATGGCGGCGGCCGACGACGGCCGAATGAGCCTGTTGTTCGGCATCACGCTGACGACGGACGCCGGCACCTGGACGCTCGCCTCGCCGCACGGGCCGCTGTGGTGGGCGCCCGCGCTGCGCGAACCGGCGATGGCCGAGGACGGGCTGTTCCCGATCTTCGGCGACTCGGCGGGCGATGACATGCCGAGCCTCCAGATCTGCGACGACGCGCAGGACACGTGGGGCGAGATTCATTCGCGCTGCTGGCCGCAGGCGGCCGTGCGCGCGGTCGACCGGCTCGTGTCCGGGGAAGGGCTGCCGGCGCATAACCAGCGCAGCATCGACGTGACGCGCGTCTGGCAGCAGTTGACCGCGCAACTCGGCTTCCCGGCGCAGCCGCCGGGCGATGCGTGCGCGGCGACGCTCGGCATGCTGCTGGAGCGTGCCGCATGAAGGGGCCGTTGCGTTCGATGTTGCGGCCGTTTGCCGTGCCGCTCGCGGCGGCGGTCGTGTTGCAGGCGCTCGCGGGTGTCGCGTCGCTCGTGCCATGGCTCGCGCTCGCCCGGATCGCCGACGCATGGCGCGGGTCGCAGGCGCTCGACGCGACGGCACGCGGCTGGCTCGTCGCGGCCGTGGTCGCCGGCGTGTGCTGGCTCGGCGGCCAGACGGTCGCGCTGCACCTGACGCATCGCGTCGACGCCGATCTGGGCGATCGCTTGCGCAAGCGGCTCGCCGATCATCTGCAGCGTTTGCCGCTCGGCTGGTTCGCCCGCGCGGGCAGCGATCGCGTCGCGCGTCACGTCGATCAGGACGTGCGCGCGCTGCACCAGCTCGTCGCGCATGCGCCGGCCGACGTCACGCAGCTCGTCGTCGTGCCGTGCGCGGCGCTGGCGAGCCTGCTTTACCTGAATCCCGCACTGCTCGCGTTTGCACTGGTGCCGCTTCTGGCCGGCGCCGCGCTGTTCCGCTGGATGCGGTCGGCGCGGTTCGCGCCGGCCGTCGCGGCACGCAACACGGCGCTCGAAACCCTGATGGGCGACTATGCGCAACTCGCGCAGAACCCGGCGCTCGTGCGGCAGTATCCGGGCGCGGGCATCGAGGCGGCCGCGCTGGCGTCGACCGCGCGTTTCGATCGGGCATTTTCGGCATGGGTCGGCCGCGTCGGCGGGCCCGGCGCCTGCACGCAGGTGCTGCTCGGCACGCCGTTTCTGCTCGCCTGGGTCGTGTTCGGCGCGACGTGGCTGACGGCCGGCCGGTTGCCGGTGGGCGAACTGTGCGCGTTCGCGCTGTTGATCTGGGCGGTCGCGGCGCCGGTGCGCGCGCTCGGCCATGGCGCCGAT
>NZ_JAAGPK010000331.1:0-234 GCF_017104685.1 Burkholderia sp. Tr-20355
TAAAAAAAAAAATGATATTATATCTTTCGTTGTGCCCTATCTTTACCCGCAACATCTACTCACATTTTCCCATTTCTTCACCCTCTCTTCTTCACTTCATTCACTTACCAATTCTTCTTACATTACTCATCCCTTATCTACTCATACTTACTCCCTTATTCTTCTTAGTCACCTGTTCCACTGTACTCTCTACTGTCTCACTTCTCGTCTTCCTTTTCCTCACTGCATCCTCCT
>NZ_JAAGPK010000332.1:0-237 GCF_017104685.1 Burkholderia sp. Tr-20355
ATCAACATGAGTAACATCAGTCTAAGCTACATTAGTCATCACTATAACCACATCATCACTTTTCAGCAATATGAAGATCTACAGTCCGTGTCATCTTACGATTATATCATCATAGTGACTACGTTAATTCATGATAGCATTCATCTGTATTCGCATGTGTTATTCATCATGTCTTCATCTCCTTTTTCGTCATACTTTGATCAACTATTTTTATGTTTTTTTTTTTTTTTTTTTTTT
>NZ_JAAGPK010000333.1:0-2870 GCF_017104685.1 Burkholderia sp. Tr-20355
CATCGCGTCGCCGTCGATCACGCCCGCGCGCGCCGCGGCCGGCAACTGCGCGCCGAACGCGGCGGCCGCGTTGCCCGCGAGCGTGAACGGCGCGTCGGGCACACCGACGGCACCCGGCGCATCGAGCGAAGCCGGATGCAGCGTGCGCCAGTCGCCGGCGGCGGCGTCCCATTCGAAATCGGCCCAGTAGGCCTCATCCATCCGCGCATCCAGCGCGGCCAGCACGCGGGTCGTGCCGGGTGCGCGCAGCCGCGCGTGCTCGGCGCACGCGAGCAGCGTGCCGATCGGCACGACCGGCAGCCCGCCGCCGAACGCGAGGCCTTGCGTGATGCCGGTCGCGGTGCGCAGGCCCGTGAACGAGCCGGGGCCCGCGCCGAACGCGATCGCGTCGCAATCGGCGAGCGTCAGCCCCGATTCGGCGAAGAGTTCCTGGATCGCCGGCAGCACGCGCGTGCTCGACACGGCGCCCGTCGGTTCGTGGCGGACCCAGGTTTGCGGGGAGGAAACGGCGTCATCGGCGTGGGCCGAGCGCAGCAGCGCGACCGAGCAGTATTCGGTCGACGTATCGATGGCGAGGAGCACTGTTTGCGTCATGGCCGACATTGTAATGCGGCGCCCCGCTCCCACGGGCGATCGGGACCGATCCGTGCGCATACGCGGCAGCGGCGGCGGTTTGGAAGGATCGCTCGACCCCGCGCGGCGGTCCGCTTGTTAAGATCGCCCGATCTGAAACCCTTACGGAGACACCCGATGAGCGAACTCGCCGCCCAATTCGACCAGGCCCAGATCGACGTCAAGCAACTGACCGAACGCCCGGGCAACCTGACCCTGCTGCGCCTCTACGCGCTGTTCAAGCAGGCCACCGACGGCGATGCGCATGGCGACAAGCCGGGCTTCACCGACATCGTCGGCAAATACAAGTACGACGCGTGGGACGCGCTGAAGGGCACGTCGCCGGATGCGGCAAAGCAGCAGTACGTCGAACTCGTCGAATCGCTGAAAAACGGCACGGCTTCCTGAGCGGATCGCCCGCCGCCGCAATAGGCAATCAAATCAGTGGCGCAGCGCAGCAAATATCTTTATAATGCTGGCTGCGTCACCTCCCGCGCTCGGCTCGCAAGCCGTTCCGGCCAGACGCCTCGTAGCGTTAAGCTCCAATCCGGTTTAGAACCTGTCCCCTCCTGCTTCGACCTTCGCGGTCGTCACTTATCAGGCTGGCGGCCCCGCTCCTGAAGCGCGCCGCACCCAAAACAGCTTCTAATGCCTCATCCGCCGACGGTTCGGCGGATTGCACCCGTTTCCCGATTTGCTCGCTGAATCCGACGACTTGGGTATGCGCGATTGGCGCCGACGTTTCACCCACTGTGTTTCAAGGATTGTTATGACTTCGAGCATCAACTCCAGCCCGCTCAACGCGATCGCCGACCAGGCGCTCGGTCTCGACGACGCCGCCGCACCGGCCGCGGTCGAACCGGCGTCGGACGAGCCGAGCTTCGCGTCGCTCGGGTTGTCGCCGGAGATCGTCTCCGCGCTGCAGGCCGCCGGCTACGTGAAGCCGACGCCGGTCCAGCAGCGCGCGATTCCGGCCGGCATCGCCGGCCGCGACCTGCTGGTGTCGAGCCCGACCGGTTCGGGCAAGACCGCCGCATTCATGCTGCCCGCGATCGAACGTTTCGCGCAGCTCCAGAAGACGCTGGCGCAGCAACCGCGCGCGCCGCGTGAACCGAACCAGGGCGACCGCCGTGCGCGCCGCCCGCAACCCGTCGCGCGCCCGGGCCTGCTCGTGCTGACGCCGACCCGCGAACTCGCGATGCAGGTCACCACGGCCGCATCGACGTACGGCAAGCACCTGAAGCGCCTGCGCACGGTCAGCATCCTCGGCGGCGTCGCCTACGGCCAGCAGCTGATGCTGCTCGCGAAGAACCCGGAAATCCTGGTCGCCACGCCGGGCCGTCTGCTCGATCACCTCGAGCGCGGCCGTATCGACCTGTCCGAACTGAAGATGCTCGTGCTCGACGAAGCCGACCGCATGCTCGACATGGGCTTCATCGAAGACATCGAAACGATCGTCGACGCCACGCCCGCGTCGCGCCAGACGATGCTGTTCTCGGCCACGCTCGACGGCAAGATCGGTTCGCTGACGAGCCGCCTGCTGAAGGATCCGGAACGCATCGAGATCCAGCAGCGCCTCGAGTCGCGCGCCAACATCGCGCAGACCGTGCACTACGTCGATGACCGCGACCACAAGGATCGCCTGCTCGATCACCTGCTGCGCGACGACGCACTCGACCAGGCCATCATCTTCACGGCGACCAAGATCGACGCCGACCAGCTCGCCGGCCGTCTTGCCGATGCAGGCTTCGAATCGGCCGCGCTGCACGGCGACCTGCCGCAGGGCGCGCGCAACCGCACGATCCGTGCGCTGCGCGAGCGCCGCGTGCGCGTGCTGGTGGCCACCGACGTCGCGGCACGCGGCATCGACATCCCGGGCATCACGCACGTGTTCAACTACGACCTGCCGAAGTTCGCGGAAGATTACGTTCACCGTATCGGCCGTACCGGCCGCGCAGGCCGTTCGGGCACGGCAGTGAGCCTCGTGCACCACGCCGAGCAAGGCGCGCTCAAGCGCATCGAGCGCTTCGTGCGCTCGCCGCTGCCGGTCAACGTGATCGAAGGGTTCGAGCCGCGCAAGGCGCCCCCGCGCAACGGCGCCACCGGCGGCCGCGGCCGTCCGGGCGGCGGTAAGACGGTGTCGGACGGCCGTGCGCGCATCGACGCGTCAAACCGCAAGCGGATGACGGTGCCGCTCGCGGCAGTCGGCGCCGGTGCCTATACGGTGAAATGGGTGGCCGTCGCGACCGACGGGCACC
>NZ_JAAGPK010000334.1:0-3005 GCF_017104685.1 Burkholderia sp. Tr-20355
TCGCGTTCGCCGCCAGCATCACGGCCTTCAGGCCCGAGCCGCACACCTTGTTGATCGTCATCCCCGGCACCGCGTTCGGCAGCCCGGCCTTGATCAGCGACTGCCGCGCCGGGTTCTGCCCCGATCCAGCCGTCAGCACCTGGCCCATGATCACTTCGCTGACCTGATCGGGCTTCACGCCCGCACGCTCCAGCACCGCGCGGATCACCGTCGCGCCCAGCTCCGGCGCTGCAATCTTCGCAAGCGAGCCGCCGAATTTGCCGACCGCGGTTCGCGCGGCCGATACGATCACTACGTCCGTCATTTCCCTTTCCTCCAGGCCCGCACGACACGGCGCATCGTTACCGGCCCTGTTAAAAAAACTGCGGTGCTCCGGACAGCGTGCGCCGCTGTCCGGTTTTCGTCAATCGCGCTGCAATACGTAGCGCCCGGGTGCCGGCTCGATCACCGGAAACTGCGCGGAACCCGCCTCGGCCGGCGGCGCCACCTTGCGGCCGCCGTACGCATCGAGCCATTCGACCCACGTCGGCCACCAGCTGCCCGGCTGCTCGGCCGCACCGGCGAACCAGTCGTCCGCGGATTCGGGCAGGTCGTCGTTGACCCAGTAGCTGCGTTTCTTCTTCGCCGGCGGATTGATCACGCCCGCGATATGCCCCGACGCGCCGAGCACGAATTTCAACGGGCCCGACAGGATCGACGTCGACGCGTAGGCCGTCTGCCACGGCACGATGTGATCCTCGCGCGAACCGTAGACGAAGGTCGGCACGTCGATCAGCGACAGGTCGACGGATTCGCCGCATACGGTCAGCGCGCCCGGCTCGCGCAGCTTGTTCTCGAGATAGGTATTGCGCAGGTACCACGCGTACATCGGGCCCGGCAGGCTGGTCGAATCGCTGTTCCAGTACAGCAGGTCGAACGGCGCGGGCGTGCGGCCCTTCAGGTAGTTGTCGACGACGTAGTTCCACACGAGATCGTTCGGACGCAGGAACGAGAACGTGTTCGCGAACTCGACGCCGCGCATCAGCCCCGGTTGCGTGCCGTTCTTGCCGCCGATGGTCTGCTCGCGCATCTGCACGTGCGCCTCGTCGACGAACACGTCGAGGATGCCGGTATCGCTGAAGTCGAGCATCGCGGTGAGCAGCGTCATCGACGCGGCCGGATGTTCGCCACGCGCGGCAAGCACCGCGAGCGCGGTCGCGAGCATCGTGCCGCCGACGCAGAAGCCGAGCGTGTTGATCTGCTCGCGGCCGCTGACCTGCTGCACGGCGTCGATCGCCGCGAGCAGCCCTTCGTTCATGTAGTCGTCCCACGTCTTGTGCGCGACCGATGCGTCCGCATTGCGCCACGACACCAGGAACACCTGATGGCCGTTCGACAGCGCATGCGCGACGAGCGAATTCTCGGGCTGCAGGTCGAGGATGTAGAACTTGTTGATGCACGGCGGGACGATCAGCAACGGCCGCTCGAACACCTTGTCCGTCTTCGGCGTGTACTGGATCAGCTGGATCAGGTCGTTCTCGTAGACGACCGCACCTTCAGTACACCCGAGGTTCTTGCCGACCACGAACTGCGATTCGTCGGTCTGCGAAATCTTGCCGCGCTGCAGGTCGCCGAGCAGGTTCATCATCCCCTGCCGCAGGCTCTCGCCCTGCGTGTCGAGAATCGATTTCTGCGCGTCGGGATTGAGTGCGAGGAAGTTGCTCGGCGCGGCGGCGGCCGTCCATTGCTGGACCGTGAAGCGGATGCGCTCGCGCGTCTTCGGATCGGTCTGAAGCGAGTCGGCGAGTTCCTGCAGGTAACGCGCGTTGAGCAGATACCACGCAGCCGTGAACGCATGCGCGGGCGACGACTTCCACGCGTCGCCGCTGAAGCGGCGATCCTTCAGTTCGGGGGCCTCGAGCTTCGCGGCGGCAGCCTGCTGCATCAGCGTCATGCAATCGCGTGCGTAGTCGGCCTGCAACGCCTGGAGCCGTTCCGGCGGAATCGCGGCAACCGGCAGCTTCAGCCCCGCGAACGGCGACGCCATGCCGCCAAGACCCGCGAGGCCACCGAGATCGGGCATCGACGGCATCTGGAACGGAAACGAAGCCGGAAACTGGAAAGTCGCGAACGGATTGACGGTGGCCGATGCAGTCGCGGCGCGCGCCGGATCTGCAAAACCGCGCCACGCGTTCAGCCACGACTCGAACATCTGCTGCATCGGCTGGGCGGCCGGATCAAAACCGGTGCTGCCTGCGGAAGTGCCCGCCTGAGCGGACGTCGACGAATTTTTCGATGCTGTCATTACCTGCCTTACCGGTGATTCGTGAGCGTCAATCGTGAAATCCTGCTCGCGCGCGGCGTGCCGGCTGCGAGCCGGGCCGTCATGCTCTGGAGAGGCGTCTCCAGATTCTGCCGCAGTGCGGTATTTTTATCATTATCGTTTTCCCCATGTGAAGCGCCAAGTCAAACCACTGAACATTTCTGCACGGAGATAATCCGCGTGCAACAGGCGGGACAAGGGTTCCGGCGAAACATAAACCATTTTGTCCGGCTTGACTTCGGGATTTTCCATTCAGTTGCGCATGCGATGCCGCAGTGCCGTCTAAATATCGAGATAACCCGATTTCACGACGCGGCAAATCCCGCACGCATGCGCATGCCGTCAATCGGCCAGCCAGATCGCCGCTGCCATGCGGCCCGTCACGCGATCGCGGCGGTACGAATAGAAGCGTGCCTGTTCGGCGACCGTGCAAGCCGCCCCGCCGCTCACGTGCGCGACGCCCGCACGGGCGAGACGCAAGCGCGCGAGCGCGTACAGATCGGCGAGAAACTTGCCGGGCGCGCCCTCGATCGCAACGAACGCGAGCCCGGTTTCATCATGCTCCGACTGCGGAGCCGTGTCGAGAAACGCGTCGCGCACGTCCGCGCCGACCTCGAACGCCTGCGGGCCGATCGCCGGCCCCAGGTACGCATGCAGCGTGTCCGTCGCGCCGCCGGCAAGCGCCGCGACGCGAGCCGCGGTC
>NZ_JAAGPK010000335.1:0-3099 GCF_017104685.1 Burkholderia sp. Tr-20355
TATCGGCTGTCGTTCTTTAACAATCTGGAAGAAGTAAGTAATTTGGATAGCGGAAGCGTCTTGAGATGGACGTGAAAACTATCCGGGTTGTGATTGTATCGATGTATCTCAAGATGATTCGAACTCTATGTTTGACTCAATTGGAATACGGCACAACGCGAGAACTCAACCTGTAGCGGCTGTCGATGAGACAGACTCGTTATAGGGTCAAGCGAACAAGTGCATGTGGTGGATGCCTTGGCGATCACAGGCGATGAAGGACGCGGTAGCCTGCGAAAAGCTACGGGGAGCTGGCAAACGAGCTTTGATCCGTAGATGTCCGAATGGGGAAACCCACTCCTTTTGGAGTATCCATGGCTGAATACATAGGCCATGCGAAGCGAACGCGGTGAACTGAAACATCTAAGTAACCGCAGGAAAAGAAATCAACCGAGATTCCCAAAGTAGTGGCGAGCGAAATGGGATGAGCCTTGCACTCTTTATTTGTATTGTTAGCCGAACGCTCTGGAAAGTGCGGCCATAGCAGGTGATAGCCCTGTAGGCGAAAACAGTATGAAAGAACTAGGTGTGCGACAAGTAGGGCGGGACACGTGAAATCCTGTCTGAAGATGGGGGGACCATCCTCCAAGGCTAAATACTCGTGATCGACCGATAGTGAACCAGTACCGTGAGGGAAAGGCGAAAAGAACCCCGGGAGGGGAGTGAAATAGATCCTGAAACCGCATGCATACAAACAGTCGGAGCCTCGTAAGGGGTGACGGCGTACCTTTTGTATAATGGGTCAGCGACTTACGTTCAGTAGCAAGCTTAACCGTATAGGGCAGGCGTAGCGAAAGCGAGTCCGAATAGGGCGTTCAGTTGCTGGGCGTAGACCCGAAACCAGGTGATCTATCCATGGCCAGGATGAAGGTGCGGTAACACGTACTGGAGGTCCGAACCCACTAACGTTGAAAAGTTAGGGGATGAGCTGTGGATAGGGGTGAAAGGCTAAACAAACCTGGAAATAGCTGGTTCTCTCCGAAAACTATTTAGGTAGTGCCTCGTGTCTCACCTTCGGGGGTAGAGCACTGTCATGGTTGGGGGGTCTATTGCAGATTACCCCGCCATAGCAAACTCCGAATACCGAAGAGTGCAATCACGGGAGACAGACATCGGGTGCTAACGTCCGGTGTCAAGAGGGAAACAACCCAGACCGCCAGCTAAGGTCCCCAAATATAGCTAAGTGGGAAACGAAGTGGGAAGGCTAAAACAGTCAGGAGGTTGGCTTAGAAGCAGCCACCCTTTAAAGAAAGCGTAATAGCTCACTGATCGAGTCGTCCTGCGCGGAAGATGTAACGGGGCTAAGCTATATACCGAAGCTGCGGATGCGTGCTTTGCACGCATGGTAGGAGAGCGTTCCGTAAGCCTGCGAAGGTGCGTTGAAAAGCGTGCTGGAGGTATCGGAAGTGCGAATGCTGACATGAGTAGCGATAAAGGGGGTGAAAGGCCCCCTCGCCGTAAGCCCAAGGTTTCCTACGCAACGTTCATCGGCGTAGGGTGAGTCGGCCCCTAAGGCGAGGCAGAAATGCGTAGCTGATGGGAAGCAGGTCAATATTCCTGCACCATTGTTAGATGCGATGGGGGGACGGATCGCGGAAGGTTGTCCGGGTGTTGGAAGTCCCGGTCGCTGCATTGGAGAAGGCACTTAGGCAAATCCGGGTGCGTAATTCAAGGGTGTGGCGCGAGCTCCTTAGGGAGCGAAGCAATTGGAAGTGGTTCCAAGAAAAGCCTCTAAGCTTCAGTCTAACGATGACCGTACCGCAAACCGACACAGGTGGGCGAGATGAGTATTCTAAGGCGCTTGAGAGAACTCGGGAGAAGGAACTCGGCAAATTGGTACCGTAACTTCGGGATAAGGTACGCCCTTGTAGCTTGACTGGCCTGCGCCAGGAGGGTGAAGGGGTTGCAATAAACTGGTGGCTGCGACTGTTTAATAAAAACACAGCACTCTGCAAACACGAAAGTGGACGTATAGGGTGTGACGCCTGCCCGGTGCCGGAAGATTAAATGATGGGGTGCAAGCTCTTGATTGAAGTCCCGGTAAACGGCGGCCGTAACTATAACGGTCCTAAGGTAGCGAAATTCCTTGTCGGGTAAGTTCCGACCTGCACGAATGGCGTAACGATGGCCACACTGTCTCCTCCCGAGACTCAGCGAAGTTGAAGTGTTTGTGATGATGCAATCTACCCGCGGCTAGACGGAAAGACCCCATGAACCTTTACTGTAGCTTTGCATTGGACTTTGAACCGATCTGTGTAGGATAGGTGGGAGGCTATGAAACCGGAACGCTAGTTTCGGTGGAGCCGTCCTTGAAATACCACCCTGGTTTGTTTGAGGTTCTAACCTTGGCCCGTGATCCGGGTCGGGGACAGTGCATGGTAGGCAGTTTGACTGGGGCGGTCTCCTCCCAAAGCGTAACGGAGGAGTACGAAGGTACGCTAGGTACGGTCGGAAATCGTGCTGATAGTGCAATGGCATAAGCGTGCTTAACTGCGAGACCGACAAGTCGAGCAGGTGCGAAAGCAGGTCATAGTGATCCGGTGGTTCTGTATGGAAGGGCCATCGCTCAACGGATAAAAGGTACTCTGGGGATAACAGGCTGATACCGCCCAAGAGTTCATATCGACGGCGGTGTTTGGCACCTCGATGTCGGCTCATCTCATCCTGGGGCTGTAGCCGGTCCCAAGGGTATGGCTGTTCGCCATTTAAAGAGGTACGTGAGCTGGGTTTAAAACGTCGTGAGACAGTTTGGTCCCTATCTGCCGTGGGCGTTGGATATTTGAAGGGGGCTGCTCCTAGTACGAGAGGACCGGAGTGGACGAACCTCTGGTGTACCGGTTGTCACGCCAGTGGCATCGCCGGGTAGCTATGTTCGGAAGAGATAACCGCTGAAAGCATCTAAGCGGGAAACTCGCCTTAAGATGAGATATCCCTGGGGACTAGATCCCCTTGAAGGGTCGTTCGAGACCAGGACGTTGATAGGTCAGGTGTGTAAGCGCAGTAATGCGTTCAGCTAACTGATACTAATTGCCCGTAAGGCTTGATCCTATAACAAGTCTG
>NZ_JAAGPK010000336.1:0-2873 GCF_017104685.1 Burkholderia sp. Tr-20355
GATCGGCGCGTCGGGCTGCCGGATCCTGGTGACGCTGCTGCACGAGATGGCCAAGCGCGACGCGAAGCGCGGGCTGGCGTCGCTGTGCATCGGCGGCGGGATGGGTGTCGCGCTCGCGGTCGAGCGCGTCTGAGCAGGGCTTGGCGACACGGTTCGCCGCGGCGCCGGCTGGCGCCGCAGCGAACCAGACGGGTTTCGCGCATGACAAGCAGCCAATAATACGCGCGAAGGTTCCGGTGCGTACCGCACCCGCGACGCGGGCGGTGGCGTATCGAAGCGGTGGGGCGACAGCAGGTACGATGCCGCCGCCCCGCATTCATCGATTACTTTTTTGTCGGTAATTTATAGGATGACTAAGCGAATTGCAGTTGTGACTGGTGGAATGGGCGGTCTTGGCGAAGCGGTCAGCATCAGGTTGAACGACGCGGGCCACCGGGTAGTCGTCACGTATTCGCCGAACAACGCCGGCGCGGACCGCTGGCTGACCGAGATGCATGCGGCCGGCCGGGCGTTCCATGCGTACCCGGTGGACGTGGCCGATCACGATTCGTGCCAGCAATGCATCGAGAAGATCGTGCGGGAGGTCGGCCCGGTCGACATTCTCGTGAACAACGCGGGCATCACGCGCGACATGACGTTGCGCAAGCTCGACAAGGTCAACTGGGATGCCGTGATCCGCACCAACCTCGACTCCGTGTTCAACATGACGAAGCCCGTCTGCGAAGGCATGGTCGAGCGCGGCTGGGGGCGCATCGTCAACATCTCGTCGGTGAACGGCTCGAAGGGTTCGGTCGGCCAGACCAACTATGCGGCCGCGAAGGCCGGCATGCACGGCTTCACGAAATCGCTCGCGCTGGAGATCGCGCGCAAGGGCGTGACGGTGAACACCGTGTCGCCGGGCTACCTCGCGACGAAGATGGTGACGGCGATCCCGCAGGACATCCTCGACTCGAAGATCCTCCCGCAGATTCCGGCGGGCCGGCTCGGCAAGCCCGAGGAAGTCGCGGCGCTGGTCGCTTATCTGTGCTCGGAGGAGGCCGGCTTCGTGACGGGCTCCAACATCGCGATCAATGGCGGCCAGCACATGCACTGACGCGCGGCGGCCCGCACGGCAGTCGCGCACGTGACGGGCCGCGTTCTGCACTATCCAGTGCCGGAGCGGCGGCAGGCGCGCCGCTTCGGCCTCGCATTCGGGAGAACGCATGGGCGACACCTGGATCGGAATCGCGATCGGCGGCACGGCGCTCGCCGTCGCGCTGACAGTGGCGGTCTCGCTCTACTGGCTCGAGCGGCGCCGCGCGCGGCTGCTGCGGAACTTCGATCATCGCGATGGCGGGCTCGTCGCGTACGGCAGGTGCTTTGCGCGCAGGCCGGTACGACAGGCACGCCGCATGCGCGGGACGCGTTGACGGCGGCAGCCTCGAGGCCGTGACGCGTCGCGATCGATGAATGGTCATTCGTTGATCGCGGTCCGTCCGCGCGCGACGCGCGTGATCAATCGCTCGTGCCGCTCTTTCCGGACGACTCGCCCGAGTCGCTCTTGTGGAAGATCCGCTTCGTCGTGCGCTTGGTGGCGTCCCAGCCTTCGCGCGACGCGTGTGCGACGCCGTGCCCGACCGCCTTCGCGGCGCTCGCGGTCGCGTGGCCGAAGCTGCGCGCCGCCTCGCCGGTCTTGTGCGCGGCTTCCTTCGAATCGCGCTTGATGTCCTGCTTCACTTCCGACATGTCCGCGTGCGCGATCGGGCTGATCAGCGCCAGAACGAGCGCGGTGCCTATGAACTGACGAACTTTCACGACCTGGTTTCCTTGGGGTTGGCTTCTTCAGCGAGGATTCGGGGTGCCGGCAGGCGCCGGTTGAAACGTGCCCGCGGCCGACGCGTCGAGCATCACCGCGGCACGGCCGGACAGCAGCACGCGGTCGCCGCAGCGCAGCGCGAAGCCGTACAGCACCGAGCGGTCGTCGCCGCTCACGCGTTCCGCCTCGACGACGAGCGGCTGATCGAACGTGTCCAGCCGGTCGACGAACGCGTCGACGTTGCGCACGCTCGCGAGATAACCGACGCGCGGGCGGGCTTCGTGCGCCCCGAGCAGCGCGCCGTGCACGGCCATCGCCTGCGCCGCGTATTCGATGCCGCAGACCGACGCGAGCCGGCCGTGCGAGCGCAGCGGGTTGTGCGGATCGCGATGGCTCGTCGCCGTGCAGCGGATCCGTTCGGCATCCCATGCATCGACCGTATCGAGCATGCACATCGCGCCGGCGTGCGGAATGTGCGCGGCGATCCAGGCGCGATCGAGCGGCGGCGCAAGCGGACGCGCGGCGGTCATCACGCCCGCTCCGCGAAGCGTTCGGGGATCGCGATGTCGATCTGCACGCGCGTATCGTCGAGATAATCGAGCACGACACGCGTCGACCGCCGCGTGGCCAGTGCGTCGAGCAACGGCAGCACGCGCGCGGCCGGATTGCCGGCGCGCAACGCATCGAGTTGGGCATGCGCGAGTGTCGTCGCGGGCGCGTCGGTGAGCCGCACGTCGATACGGGCGAGCGCGCGTTCACGCTCATCGGGTGCGAGCACGAGTGCGACGCCGAACGCGTCGTCGATCGGCCGCACCGCGCGCAGCGGTTCCGGATAGTCGGTGTCGTACGCGATCAGCAGCGTCGGCGTGCGATCGACCACGACCTGGCACAGGCTCTCGAGCAGGCCGGCGGCAAAGCTGCCGTCGTGCGCGCACAGCACATTCGACGTCGCCATCGCACGGGTCGCGATGCTCCAGTAACCGGCCGGCGCGTTGTGCACGGAGTTGTGAAAGCGCGTCGGCGACAGCTGGCGATCGTCGCCGGCCAGCGTCTCGCAGATCGCGTGGCAATTCTGGCC
>NZ_JAAGPK010000337.1:0-241 GCF_017104685.1 Burkholderia sp. Tr-20355
GTGAGGAAAGATAACGGGACAGAATGAGGGGGGATAATGAGTAACATGCGGAAGAGAGCACGGCGAGAAACATGAAAAAGAGAAAGTTGGAACAATGACGACAGAGAAGAGGACATGATGCACGGGAGGAAACGGTGACGACACGAGTGGCAGCGAAGTGAGGAGGGAAAGGGAAGCCGAGTCAAGACGGGAAGGAACAACAAAGAGAGATGGAGACAAGGCAGGTAGATTTTTTTTTTTT
>NZ_JAAGPK010000338.1:0-2325 GCF_017104685.1 Burkholderia sp. Tr-20355
TGTGCGAGCACGGGCGCCTCGAACAGCGCGCGTACCGGCACGTCGCGGCCGAGCCGTTCCGCCACGCGTGTCGCGACCCGCACGGCCGCGAGCGAATGGCCGCCGAGATCGAAGAAGTGATCGCCGCGGCCGACGCGCTCGAGATTCAGCACGTCGCACCAGATCGCCGCGAGCGCGGTTTCGTCGCCGTCGCGCGGCGCCTCGTACGCGCGTTCGACGCGCACCGGCGCCGGCAGCCGCGCACGGTCGACCTTGCTGTTCGCGTTGCGCGGCAGCGCGTCGAGCACGATCAGTTGCGCGGGCACCATGTAATCGGGCAGCGTGCGGCGCAGGTGCGCATCGAGCGTCGTGGCTTCGACCGGCTGCGCGGCGGCCCGCGCATCGGTGGTCAGCTCGACATACGCGACGAGCTGCGCGAGCGCACCCTGCCCGTGCACGACCGCGCACGCTTCGCGCACCGCATCGTGCGCGGCCAGCTGCGCCTCGATTTCGCCGAGTTCGATGCGCAGCCCGCGCAGCTTCACCTGGTGGTCGACGCGGCCGATGAAGTCGAATACGCCGTCCGCGCGGCGGCGCACGAGGTCGCCGGTACGGTACAGCCGCGCGCCCGCCGCGCCGTACGGGTCGGGCACGAAGCGCTCCGCCGTCAGTGCCGGACGGTCGAGATAGCCGCGCGCGACACCGATCCCCTCGCCACCCAGATACAGTTCGCCGATCACGCCGACCGGCAGCGGATGCAGCCGCGCGTCGAGCACATGCGCGGTGCGCGCGCCGACCAGCGTGCCGATCGGCAGGTACGCGGCGTCGCCGAGCTTCGCCAGATCGTCGCCGGGCCGGAACATCCACAGCGTCGGCGTGATGACCGTCTCGGTCGGGCCGTAGCCGTTGACCACGCGAACGTTCGGCAGCGCACGGCGCAGCATCGCGAACGCTTCGCGCGACGTGGCCTCGCCGCCGACGGTCAGCGAACGCAGCGTCGGCGGCGCACCGTGCTGGAGCGCCCATTCGGCGAGTTGCGCTGCGCAGCCCGGCGGCACATAGGTCATCGTCACGCCGTCGCGTACCATCATCGCGCAGGTCTGCGCGGGCGGCCACAGAACGTCGGCCGTCACCGACACGGCGGCGCCCGACATGTATTGCGAAAACCAGCCTTCATGCGCGCCGTCGAAGTTGACCGACTGGAACAGCAGGAACACGTCGTGCTCGCCCGCGCCGTAGCGCTCGGCGATCGCCGCGCAATGCAGCGCGAACGATGCATGGTCGACGATCACGCCCTTCGGCTTGCCGGTCGAGCCCGACGTGTAGATCGCATAGGCCGCGTGGCCCGGCAGCACGTCCGGCAGCACGACGTGCCCGGCCTCGTCGAGCGCATCGATCGCATCGGCGCGCCAGACGCGCAGCGCCGGCAGTTCGGGCAGCGACGCGGCGCTCGCGCCGTCGGTCAGCACGTGCGCGATGTTCGCGTCGCCGACGATCTGCGCGAGCCGTTCGCGCGGATGCGCGGGATCGAGCGGCACGAACGCGGCGCCCGACTTCAGCACCGCGATCAGCGCGACGAGCAGGTCGACCGAGCGCTGCAGCGCGACGCCGACGCGCATCTCGGGCCGGACGCCGGCCGCGACCAGATGGCGGGCGAGGCGCGCCGCGCGTGCATCGACTTCGCCGCGCGTCAGCGCGCGGTCGATATCGGCGACACCGCGCGCGTCCGGCCACGCTTGCGCATGCGCGGCGATACGCGCATGCACGGGCACGAACGGTTCGGCATCGGTCGCGCCGGCCGGCGCGTTCCACGCAAAGAGCTGGGCACGCTCGTCGGCGGGCAGCCAGTCGAGATCGCCGACCGGCCTGTCGGGACGTGCGAGCGCATCGGTCAGCAGAGTGACGAATCGCGCGGCCAGCCGCGCGATCGCGTCCGCGTCGAACAGGTCGAGCGCGTAGATGAAAGCGGCGTCGAACGTGCCGTCGGGCGTCGCCTCGACGGACAGCGTCAGGTCGAATTTCGCGGACGGCGTGCCGGACGGCAGCAACGCGGCCGACGCCGCGCCGAGCGCCGGCAGCGCGCGCCGCTCGCCATACGCGGCCATGACCTGGAACAGCGGATGATGGCTCGCGCTGCGCGGCACGCCGAGCGCGTCGACCACCTGCTCGAACGGCACGTCCTGGTGCATCTGCGCGTCGACGAGCGCGCGCTGCGTGCGTGCGACCAGCGACGAGAAATCGCCGTGCGCGGGCACGTCGACGTCGATCGCCAGCGTGTTGACGAAGAAGCCGATCAGGCCGGCGACTTCCGCGCGTTCGCGGTTCGCGGCCGGCACGCCGACGCAG
>NZ_JAAGPK010000033.1:0-64535 GCF_017104685.1 Burkholderia sp. Tr-20355
TCGCGGCATCGCGCTGCGCACCGATCTCGACCTGCTCGACGCGATCTGGCCGGAGCGGCCGGGGTTGCCCGGCGACGCTGTGTTCGAGCATACGGCGCCGCAGGCCGACACGACGCGCGCGAGCAAGCTGGCCGAGGTGCGTCGCGCGATGCACGCGCAGGGCGCGCAGTGGCATTTCGTGTCGACGCTCGACGATCTCGCCTGGCTGTTCAACCTGCGCGGCGCCGACGTCAACTTCAATCCCGTGTTCGTTGCGCACGCAATGATCGGCGCCGATCGCGCGACGCTGTTCATCGCCGACGGCAAGGTGTCGCCGGCGCTGGCCGAGTCGCTCGCGCGGGACGGCGTCGACGTCCGTGCGTACGGCGACGCGCGCGCGTCGCTCGCGGCGTTGCCCGCCGGCGCGACGCTGCTGATCGACCCGCGCCGCGTGACGTTCGGCACGCTCGAGGCCGTGCCGGCCGGCGTGAAGCTCGTCGAGGCGGTGAATCCGTCGACGTTCGCGAAGTCGCGCAAGACGTCCGCCGAGATCGAACACGTGCGCGTGACGATGGAACACGACGGCGCCGCGCTCGCGGAATTCTTCGCATGGTTCGAGCAGGCCGTGAACCGCGAGACGATTACCGAGCTGACGATCGAGGAGAAGCTCACGGCCGCACGCGCACGGCGCCCCGGCTACGTGTCGGCGAGCTTCGCGACGATCGCGGGCTTCAACGCGAACGGCGCGATGCCGCACTACCACGCGACCCGCGAGTCGCACGCGACGATCGCCGGCGACGGCCTGCTGCTGATCGATTCGGGCGGCCAGTACATGACGGGCACGACCGACATCACGCGCGTCGTGCCGGTCGGCACCGTCAGCGACCTGCAGCGGCGCGATTTCACGATCGTGCTGAAATCGATGATGGCGCTGTCGCGCGCACGCTTCCCGCGCGGCATCCGCTCGCCGATGCTCGACGCGATCGCGCGCGCGCCGATGTGGGCGGCCGGGCTCGATTACGGCCACGGCACCGGGCATGGCGTCGGCTATTTCCTGAACGTGCACGAAGGCCCGCAGGTCATCTCGCACTACGCGCCGGCCGAGCCGTACACGGCGATGGAAGAAGGCATGATCACGTCGATCGAGCCTGGCGTATACCGTCCGGGCCAGTGGGGCATCCGGATCGAGAACCTGGTCGTGAACCGCGCGGCCGGAAAGACGGAGTTCGGCGATTTTCTCGCGTTCGAGACGCTGACGCTGTGCCCGATCGACACGCGCTGCGTGCTGATCGAGATGCTGCACGACGAGGAACGCGCATGGCTGAACACGTATCACGCGACGGTGCGCGAGCGCGTCGGCAGGCACGTGAGCGGCGATGCGAAAGCGTGGCTCGACGCGCGCACGCAGCCGATCTGACGCCGCCGGCGGCAACGGCCGGACCATCAGCCGACATAAGCCGAACGACAGAACCGAGGGCAAGCCATGACGGACACCGCAGTGATCGTGATCGACATGCAGCGCGGGCTGGTGGAGCGGGCGCGGCCTGCCTACCGGCTCGACGAGGTCGTGTCGGGCATCAACCGGTTGACGGCGGCCGCGCGCGCGGCCAACGCGCCCGTCTGTTTCGTGCAGCACGACGGCGATGCGGACGACGACATCGTGCCCGGCACGCCGGGCTGGGAGCTGCATGCGGGGCTGGTCGTCGGCGGCGACGACTGGCGCGTGCGCAAGCAGGTGAGCGATTCGTTCCACGACACGCCGCTCGCGGCGCAGCTCGATCGGCACGGCATCCGTTCGGTGCTGATCTGCGGTTATGCGACGGAGTTCTGCGTCGATTCGGCCGCGCGCCGCGCCGCGCTGCTCGGCTACCGGACGACCGTCGTGTCCGACCTGCACACGACGAACGAGCGTGCGCACCTGTCGGCCGCGCAGATCGTCGCGCACCACCACTTCATCTGGAACAACAACTCGCTGTCGGGCAACGCGGTGACGCCGCGTCCGCTCGCGGAAGTCCTTGCTGCGGAGTTTGCATGACGATCAAGGCCGTGGTGTTCGATTTCGGCGGCGTGCTGATCGACTGGAGCCCCGAGTACCTTTACCGTGAGCTGATTCCAGACGAAACCGAGCGTCGCTGGTTTCTCACGCACGTGTGCGCGATGGACTGGGTGATCCGCCAGGACGGCGGGCAGACGATCGAGGAAGGCACGGCCGAGCTCGTCGCGAAGTTTCCGGAGCACGAGGCGCTGATCCGCGCGTTCTATGCGCGCTGGCACGAGATGATCCGCGGCGTGCTGGAAGAGGGCGCCGCGCTCGTCGACCGGCTGGACGCGCAGGGGATGCCGCTGTTCGGCCTGACGAACTGGTCCGCGCAGACGTTTCCGTACGCGTGGGACAACTTCCCGGTGCTGCGGCGATTCAGGGACATCGTCGTGTCGGGCCGCGTGAAGCTCGTGAAACCCGATCCGGCGATCTATCGCGAGATGCATGCGCGGATCGTGCCGCACCTGCCGGGTATCGCGCCGCACGAGCTCGTGTTCATCGACGACAACGCGAAGAATGCGCAGGCCGCGACGGCGCTCGGCTGGCACGGCATTCATCACACGAGCGCGGCGGCGACCGAGGCACGGTTGCGCGAACTGGGCGCGCTCGCGTAAGCGACAGCGGGCGACCGCGCGGCGATAAAAAAAGCGGGCCACGGGCCCGCTTTTTCGTTCTGCCGATCCGGAGGCGGCCGCCTCGGGCATTCGGCCCCGCGTTGCCGCGGTGCCGGATGCCCAGGCCGGCGTGCCGGTCAGCGGCTGATCGGCTTGTAGCGCAGACGCTTCGGCTTCGCGGCTTCCTCGCCGAGGCGCGCACGCTTGTCGGCTTCGTACTCCTGGTAGTTGCCGTCGAAGAACGTGACCTGCGAATCGCCTTCGAACGCGAGGATGTGCGTCGCGATCCGGTCGAGGAACCAGCGATCGTGCGAGATCACCATCACCGAGCCCGCGAATTCGAGCAGCGCGTCTTCCAGCGCGCGCAGCGTTTCGACGTCGAGGTCGTTCGACGGTTCGTCGAGCAGCAGCACGTTGCCGCCCGAGATCAGCGTCTTCGCGAGGTGCAGACGGCCGCGTTCACCGCCGGACAGGTTGCCGACGATCTTCTGCTGGTCGCCGCCCTTGAAGTTGAAGCGGCCGATGTACGCCCGCGACGGCGTTTCGTACTTGCCGACCGTCAGCACGTCGGCGCCGCCCGAGATTTCCTCGAACACCGTCTTCGAGCCGTCGAGCGCGTCGCGGCTCTGGTCGACGTACGCGAGCTTCACCGTCGGGCCCATCACGACTTCACCCGAATCCGGCTGTTCCTTGCCCGTGAGCATCTTGAACAGCGTCGACTTGCCGGCGCCGTTCGGGCCGATGATGCCGACGATCGCGCCGGCCGGAATCTTGAAGCTCAGGTTGTCGATCAGCAGGCGGTCGCCGAACGACTTGCTGACGTTCTTGAACTCGATCACTTCATTGCCGAGGCGTTCGCCGGCCGGAATGAAGATTTCCTGCGTTTCGTTGCGCTTCTGGTATTCCTGGCTGCTCAGTTCCTCGAAGCGCGCGATACGCGCCTTCGACTTCGCCTGACGGCCCTTCGGGTTCTGGCGCACCCATTCCAGTTCCTTCTTGATCGCCTTCTGGCGTGCCGATTCCGATGCTTCTTCCTGCTTCAGGCGCTCTTCCTTCTGGTCGAGCCAGCTGCTGTAGTTGCCCTTCCACGGAATGCCGTGGCCGCGGTCGAGTTCGAGAATCCACTCGGCTGCGTTGTCGAGGAAGTAGCGATCGTGCGTCACGGCGACGACCGTGCCGGGGAAGCGCACCAGGAACTGCTCGAGCCAGTCGACCGATTCGGCGTCGAGGTGGTTGGTCGGTTCGTCGAGCAGCAGCATGTCCGGTTTTTCGAGCAGCAGCTTGCACAGCGCGACGCGGCGCTTTTCACCGCCCGACAGATGCTCGATCTTCGCGTCCCAGGGCGGCAGGCGCAACGCGTCGGCCGCCACTTCGAGCTGCTGCTCGGGGCTGCCGCCGTCGCTCGACGCGAGGATCGCCTCGTACTTCGCCTGCTCGGCCGCGAGTGCGTCGAAATCGGCGTCCGGTTCCGCGTAGGCCGCGTAGATTTCTTCCAGCTTCTTGTTGGCCTGGAACAGGTCGCCGAGGCCTTCCTCGACGGCTTCGCGCACGGTCTTCGTCGGATCGAGCTGCGGTTCCTGCGGCAGGTAGCCGATGTTCAGGTTCGGCATCGGCGTGGCTTCGCCCTCGATGTCCTTGTCGACGCCCGCCATGATGCGGATCAGCGTCGACTTGCCCGAGCCGTTCAGGCCGAGCACGCCGATCTTCGCGCCGGGAAAGAACGACAGCGAGATGTCCTTCAGGATCTGGCGCTTGGGCGGCACGATCTTGCCGACCCGGTTCATCGTGAAAACGTATTGGGCCATTTCGGTGTGAAAGTCAGAAGTGGTTGAGACGGCCGCGCAGCGTGCGGGCGTGGCGGCGTCGGGTGATTCGGTACGGAGCGTGCCGCGCGGGGCGCGGCGGCGGCGCCGCGTGTCGGCGGCGCGAACGCGTATTGTACTTCGCCGCCGGCTGCCGCTGGCGCCGCGCAGCCGTCCGGATGCGTCGCGTTACAGCCACGCGGCGACGCCGCCGTGCCCCGAGCACGTGCCGCGTCGATGGCGGCTGAAGCTGTACGTGCCGTCGCGGCAGCGCGCGCTCGCCCCGTCCGGCACGCGGCCCGATTTCGAATGCGCGGGCGCGTGCACGGTCTCGCCGTCGCGGTTGCGATACGTGTCGTGACGGTCGAGATCGGCTTCGTTGCCGTAGCCGGGCGATGCGCGGTACGCGTGTGCGGGGTGGGGCAACGCGGCGCAGGTGACAAGGAAGACGGCGGACAGTGCCGCGATGCGTGTCGCGCGGCGGAACAGGGCAGGCATGGTCTCTCCCGGTCGGTTTGTTGTTATCGATGTCGGGCGGATCGCCCGCGCCGCATGTTAACGGATCGGCGCCCGACCGGTGCCGGCGCCGCGCGGCGGCGCGACGCTACGCCGCGCCGGACATCGACGCCGCGCCGTCCGCCTGCGCGGCCTCGAGAATCCAGCGGCGGAACGCGGCGACCTTCGGCCGCTCGGCGTGATGCGGGGGATAGACGAGGTAGTACGCGAAATCGTCGAGCCAGGCGACCTCGGCAAGCTGCACGAGTCGCCCGCTCGCCAGCTCTCCGCGCACCATCGCGGCCGGCAGCAGCCCGGCGCCCTGGCCGGCGACGATCGCCTGCAGCAGCAGGCCCGAGTCGTCGAACGCGGGGCCGCGCGGCGGCCCGAAATCGTCGATCCGCTGCGCGCCGAACCAGATGTGCCAGCCCTTGCGCTCGGCGTCGTGCAGGTGCGGCCAGCCGACGAGGTCGGCCGGCGTCGCCGGCCTGCCGAGCCGCGCGACGAGTTCGGGCGACGCGAGCGCGACGATCTCCACCGTCAGCAGGCGCTCGCTGCACAGCCCGATGTAGCGCCCGAGGCCGTGACGGATCGCGACATCGACGCCGTCGCGCGAGAAATCCGCGAGCGCGTGGCTCGTGACGACCTGCAGGTCGACGTCCGGGCACGCGTGCCGGAACTGCGCGAGGCGCGGGACGAGCCACGCGGACGCGAAGAACGGCGTGACGCTCACCGTCAGCACGCCGCTGTCGGCGGCGCCCGACACGCGCTGCGACGCGTCGGCGATCTGCCGGAACGCGTTGCGCACGGGCGGCAGGTAGTCGCGGCCGGCGGCCGTCAGCAGGATGCCGCGGTTCACGCGCTCGAACAGCTGCACGCCGAGATGCGCCTCGAGCGTGCGGATCATCTGGCTCACCGCGCCGGGCGTGACCGACAGCTCTTCGGCGGCCGACTTCACCGACAGGTGGCGGGCGGCAGCTTCGAAGGCGCGCAGGGCGTTGAGTGGCGGCAGACGGGAACGATTCATTCAGTTTTTCTAAAGCGAAAGGCCGACGAAATATCGTTTGAGGCCGCGTGTATGCGCGAGTACCGTTGATGTATCGGATCACACGTTGCGTGGCCGCGTTTCGGTAGCGGATGCGATCAACATAGTTCATCTATATCCATGAGGCAATCCGGGCGCTGCCCGGCGGCCGGTGGAACCTGAGAGGAGCATCGTCATGAACCGCCCGGGCGCATCGCGCCTCTTCTACGGCTGGTACGTGGTCGCGGCCGCGTTCGCCGTCACGTTGGTCGGGTTCGGCAGCGCGTATACGTTCAGCGCGTTCGTCGAGTCGCTGCAGCGGGATTTCGCCGCGTCGCGCGGGCAGATTTCGCTCGTGTTCTCGCTCGCCGGCTTCCTGTATTTCGGTTTCGGCATCGTCAGCGGGCCGCTGGCCGATCGCTTCGGCTCGCGGCGGCTCGCCGTCGCCGGGATGTTGCTGACCGGCGCGGGGCTCGCGGCGGCCGGCGCGGCGCACACGCTGCTGCAGGTCTATGTCGCGTACGGGCTCGGGGTCGGACTCGGCGTCGGCTGCGCGTACGTGCCGGCCGTCGGTGCCGTGCAGCGCTGGTTCGTGCGCCGGCGCGGCTTCGCGTCGGGGCTCGCGGTCGCGGGGATCGGCGTCGGCACGCTCGTGATGCCGCCGCTCGCGTCCGCGCTGATCGCGCATGCCGGCTGGCGCGGCGCGTATTTCACGCTCGCCGTGATCGCGGTCGTGCTGGGCGCAGGCATGTCGCTGCTGATCGAGAACGATCCGCGCGGGCGCGGACTGCTGCCCGATGGCGATGCGGCCGACGATGACGGCCGGCATGCCGGTGCCGCCTCGGCCCGTGTGAAGGTGCAGGCCGAGGCGACCGTGCGCGAAGCCGTCACGTCGCGGCCGTTCGCGAGCCTCTACGCGGCATGCCTCGTGTGCTCGTTCGGCGTGTTCGTCCCGTTCGTTCACCTCGTGCCGTACGCGCTCGATCACGGCGTCGCGCCGCCCACGGCCGTGCTGCTGCTCGGGGCGATCGGCGTCGGCAGCACGGCCGGGCGCTTCTTCCTCGGCGGCCTGGCCGACCGCTTCGGCCGCCGCGCATCGCTGCTGGCGATGTTCGCCGGCATGGCCGTGGCGCTCGTCGCATGGGCGGGGGCAGGCACCGTCGCGACGCTCGCCGCGTTCGCGCTCGTGTTCGGCGTGTTTTATGGCGGCTGGGTCGCCGTGCTGCCGGCGGTCGTGATGGACTATTTCGGCGGGCGCAACGTGAGCGCGATCATCGGCATCCTGTACACGAGCGTCGCGTTCGGCACGCTGATCGGCCCGGCCGCCGCCGGCTTCATCTTCGACGCGGGCGGCGGCTATCTCGTGCCGATCCTCGCGAGCGCCGCCGCGAATGCGATCGCGTTCGCGATCGTCGCGACGACCGGACGGGCGCCGGCGGCCGCGCGCGCAACCGGCGGATAGGCGCATCCGGCTGGGCGCGCCGCGCGATTTCCGGTAGCGTGGCCGGACCGGCAACCATCGGCCAACGGTCAGGGAGGCATCGTGACATTCGACGACGTCCGGCAGATCGCGCTCGCGTGGCGCGGTGTCGAGGAGGGCACGTCGTACGGCACGCCCGCACTCAAGGTGAAGGGCAGGATGCTCGCGCGGCTGCGCGAGGACGGCGACACGCTTGTCGTGAAGGGTGTCGGCCCCGACGAGCGCGCCTGGCTGATCGAATCGGAACCCGACGTGTATTACGTGACCGATCACTATGCCGGCTGGCCGATCGTGCTGGTCCGCCTGTCGGTCGCGCACCCCGACGCCGTGAAAAACCTGCTTCTGCGCGAATGGCACGCGATCGTCCCGGCCAGGTGGCGGGACGAAGCGGCGCACTGACGGCGCGGAATCCGGCACCACGCCGGATCAAGCGTTGCATCGGTTCGCATCGATGCAACGAGTGGTTCCATCGAAATTCTTCAATTGGTTCTTAGTGACGAACCGTTTGATGCTTACACTCCTTCGCTTCGAAGGCGGCTGACGACAGCCGATGGAAAGGGCGCACGCGATGCGCCGGCGTCTTGCACGCCGCATCGCACCCGCAGCTTCGCAGACTGCGTGGGCGCACCGACCCGAACGGCCCCACCTGGCCTCACGCCCGCGTACGACGCACGCACGGCCGCAGCCGGAATCAAGAACGACAACGCCCCGCGCCGCCTTCACGCGACACCCGGTCATACCGGAACCGTTTTTTGGAGAGAGACAGATGAGTGGAAGCAACACGGGCCTCGGCACGGGCCTGAAGCAGCGTCACGTGACGATGATGTCGATTGCCGGCGTCATCGGCGCGGGCTTGTTCGTCGGCTCCGGCCACGCGATCGCGGAAGCCGGTCCGGCATCGATCCTCGCGTATGCGATCGCGGGCGTGCTGGTCGTGCTGGTGATGCGCATGCTCGGCGAAATGGCCGTCGCGCATCCGGACAGCGGGTCGTTCTCGACCTATGCCGATCGCGCGATCGGCCATTGGGCCGGCTTCACGATCGGCTGGCTGTACTGGTGGTTCTGGGTGCTCGTGATCCCGATCGAGGCGACGGCCGCCGCGACCATCCTCAATGCATGGTTCCCGGGCGTCGCGACGTGGATCTTCGCGCTCGGCATCACGCTGCTGCTTACCCTCACCAACCTCTTCTCCGTCAAGAACTACGGCGAATTCGAATTCTGGTTCGCGCTGATCAAGGTCGTCGCGATCGTCGTGTTCCTGTGCATCGGCGGCGCGGCGATCGTCGGAATCATCCCGGCGCCCGCCGTATCGGGCGTGTCGAACCTGTTCGCGCATCGCGGCTTCATGCCGAACGGTGCCGGCGCGGTGCTGGCGGCGATGCTGACGACGATGTTCTCGTTCCTCGGCACCGAGATCGTGACGATCGCGGCCGCCGAATCGGACAACCCGCAACGCCAGATCGTGCGCGCGACCAACTCGGTCATCTGGCGCATCACGCTGTTCTATCTCGGCTCGATCCTGATCGTCGCGGCCATCGTGCCGTGGAACGACCCGCTGCTGCCGAAGCACGGCTCGTATCAGCGCGCGATGGAATTGATCGGCGTCCCGAACGCGAAAGCGATCATCGACGTGATCGTGCTCGTGTCGGTCGCCAGTTGCCTGAATTCGGCGCTGTACACCGCGTCGCGGATGCTGTTCTCGCTGTCGAAGCGCAAGGACGCGCCGGCGTTCCTGCATCGCACCGATTCGACCGGCACGCCGCGCGCGGCCGTGCTCGCGTCGACCGCATTCGGCTTCGTGACCGTGATCGCGAACTACCTGATGCCGGAGCAGGTGTTCGGCTTCCTGCTCGCGACGTCGGGCGCGATCGCGCTGCTCGTGTATCTGGTGATCGCGATCTCGCAACTGCGGATGCGCAAGACGCTCGAATCGACCGGCGCCGACCTGACGCTGCGCATGTGGCTGTTCCCGTGGCTCACGTGGGCGGTGATCCTGTTCATCTGTGGCACGCTGACCGTGATGTTCGTCAGCGAGGAGCATCGGATGGAAGTGGGGGCGACGGCCGTGCTGGCGTTGATCGTGCTGCTGGCGTCGTGGCTGAACAAGCGTGGGCGCGATGCGCAGGCGAGCGCGGGGCGGCGGGTGTCGGCGACCTGATGTCATGACGAAGCGGCGGCGGACGCACGGCGTTCGCCGCTGGCTGGCGGAACGTCCCGCAATGAAAATGGCCCGACGGCGCTTGCCGTCGGGCCATTCGTTTTTCGTGCCGGGCACGTGTTGCGCGATGCCGCGCGATTCACACGGCATCGGTCGATGCAACGCTCAGACGTTGAAAAAGCACCCCGGAATACAGGGACTATGGACAACGTCGTAAGTGATTGTTCTATTTAAAAAATGCATTGTCGTTTGAATGTCCATGCCTTCTCGTGCATCCGGACTCGTTTTAGGATTCGGATGTCCATAGCCGAAAGTTACTTCCGTAACGGCGTTGGAGGGGGAAGTAAATCATCGAGCCGGCCCTGCAAGCAAGCCTTTTCCTGGAGAAGTTCGAGCACCATGCGCTCTGCATTAAGGAGCTGTGCCTGTGCGTGGTCGCGCTGGTCCTCAAGCTTCCTGACCTTTGCCGCTAAGTCGTCCCTGGCGCGCCTCCGTCGGTCTTGGCGTTCCCGCTGCACCGCCTTCTCTTGACCATTGATTTCTACCCATGCCTGTATCTCACGAATCAGCGCCGGGTAACGCACCTTCTTAAGGGCGGTGGGGTCGGTACCAGCCTCCTTGGCGACGTTGTTCTGGCTTACAGGAGTGCCACGCGGCAGCAACTGAGGCTCGTCGGCTTTCAAGCGCTCGAAGGCTGAGCGGAATCGTTGTTCTGCCGTTTCACTTGCGGATGACATCGAGGTAGTTCCTTAGGCCGTGCGCTTCGGCTTGTAGGGCCCGCTGGCGGGGGCTTCCTGGCTGAGCGTCGTCAAATCGTCGCTCGACGCTTTTAAGCTGCCGCTCGACGGACGCCTGTTTTGTCCTGTCGTATATCGCGTCGCGGCAAGGCTTATCGCCGTCACCGCCCGCACACCGCGCAGCCGACTCGATGCCGCCATAGTCGCAGTGGCCCCGCTTCGTGCAGCCTCCAAGTCGGGTTTCCCGAAACGAAACCTCGCCTGTGCAGCCAGCTTTGACGAGCGCATTGAAGTCCTTTGTGCCAATTAGGTTGACAACAATCTCCTGCTTGCGCTGCTCGCCCAGCGGGGAAACGTAGCGGCCCTCCACGAGGGCTTCAATTTGCCTGGCCACAACCTCGTATCGGGCTGCCACGGTCTGCTCCTCGAAGTCCTTGTTGAAGCGAACCCGGCTGTAGTTCTGGCCGTAGTATCGGGTCTGTAGCAGCGTAAGGTGCTTCATGATGACCTGGATTGAACTGTCGCTCAAAAGTCCACTCGCGAACATGTGAATTGCGCCGGTGCGGCGGAGCTGGTGATAGGCCAACGGCCAAATTTCGCCAACCTCGAATTTCCCGCCTTTGTCCAGGTTCGGGGTGAACATGCGAGCAACGACCAGGTCGTCCTCGGTAATCTTGAGCTGCTCGGGTTCAAAAAGGCGCGGGTACCTTTGCATCAACGATAGGAAGCTGGGCACCTTTGGGCGTGTCGAGTAAGGTCGCCATCCGCCCGGACCGCATGCCCACGGTTCGAACGCCGTGTGGAACAAGTGCGGGTTAGCTTTGTCGTCGTCGCTGCAGTTAACCTCTGGATTGACAGCCGCGCACTGCATACGCAATTTCATCACCACAGTCATGGCGTCGACACCCACTTCGACACTGGGGCTCGTTGGCCACCGAGCGTCACTGTCCGGGTCGGTCTTGGTGGTTTCGCCGCAAATGACGGGGATGTGGCCTAGCACAGCGTCCTGCTCCCACATGAGGCAATCTGCCCTCAATGCAGCAGCCTCTTCTCGCCGTTGGAGCGTGAAGTTCGCGATGTACGAGAATCCTGCCAATTGAACCAACGACAGGTACGCACTGAAAGACCTGATGTCGATATTTCCCCTCGGGGGAAGGACCCACTTGTGAAGGAGTGCGTCGATACCAAATCTGCGAGCGGTAAGCTCGAAGGGACCATGGTACTGTCGGCCGTTCCGCGCTCCGGCCCCCTTTCTCTGCGCGGTAAACGGGCGGTGGATGCTCAGTGGTCGTTTAGTGACGAGCGCAGCCTCGAGCGAGCCGAAGTTATGGGCATATGCGTCGACGCAGAAGTTGAAGCAGTTTTCGACTTGCTGCCTGTGAGTGAGGAATTCGTCGAGGCACTCTCTCAGTCGCAAAACCTGGTACGTCCAGATGCGTGGAGGGATGTAAGCGGTTTGCTCCACGTCATCTTCGTCATCCGCTCCTGCAAAGGCTTTGGAGAGGCGGGCGATGCCCGTCTCGTCTATTAGCGTAAAGCCAATCTGGTCCTTCGCGCGAAGTAGCCGGTCCAAGGTGACCAGTATGCTTTTTCTCTCTTTTGCGCCTGGATACAACCCCGGTACCTGTTGCAGCACCATTGGGAACCGGGTGAGAGTGCTCGCAAGAACACCTTCTCGGTCGCAAAGGACCACAATCCGACGTAAGCGGTAGAAGAGATTCCGGAGATGGGTCCAGCTTCGCGTGCCCCGAGGACCCCACAGTATCCAAGTGGCCAACAGCCTCATTATGTGCTGGTTCTCGGGGCTCAGCGATGGGACGCTACGTCCGTGTCGCCCTCCGGCGAAATCGAGCTTGAAGCTGTACCCCGCCCATGCAGAGAAATCCCAATAGGGTCCGCCCCACCGTGAGAGGGGATTGCCTTCTGCGTCTTCACTCACGACCCAGTCCGCTGGCGGCGGCCAGTCTGGCGGCCGATAGCATGCACTGTCAGGTGTAATCGGGGCGTCGGACAGTTTCAGCCCAAGTGCGGAGACGGACAGGTTCACGCCGTACCCTCTAGATTTGAGATTTCGTCTCGGAAATTCGGGTGGAAATCGTCCTCCGCGACGCGTGCCTGCGCCTCGTTCACCCACCCGCGTCTGACTTCGTTGGACTGCTCAAACCACTTCAACTTCTCGTGGATGCGGTCGATAGCATGCTTCGAAGGCGGAACGTCCCCATCGCGTTGCGGTAACCGCGCCATGCTCAACTCGATAACCTTAAGATGCTTGAAACTCGTGAGTGCCCAGACATAATCAAGCGAGTTCACGTCGCGGTGGTTCTCGCACCACAAGCACCCGGACGCCCTCATGCAATCGGGCTTCGGTGCCTCCTTGGGAATCCCTGCTACCTCTTTTGGGGTGCCGGTGCAACCACCTGGTGCCACAGCTTGCGTCCTTGTCGAATGAGGGTCGAACTTCGACCAGAACCGAGTAGTCTCGACCATTGCACGCTGAAGGCTTGGCCGCTCATACACCCTAAGCAGTGTCTGCTTCGTATGCTGCGCCATTTCAGCGGTCAGGTCAGGGTCGGCTGTCATGCGCAGCAGCCAGTTCACTCGTGTGTTTCGCAATGAGCGGGGCGAGACAAAGGGGACATCTAGCTCCTTACAAATCCCCCGAAGCCGGTGCCCCTGGAATCTTCGCTCCGGCCTGCTTTCGTAGATTCCAATGAAGGGAAAGAGTCGATTCGAATATGGGGCTACGTTCTTGCGCCACTCAAGATAGCGCTCAAAGTGTGACTTATATTCCTTGAATACCTCAAATAGCACCGTGCCGCCGCGACGGTCTTTACGTTCTTTAACTTGATAACCGTCAAGGTGACTCACGTAGAAGAAGTGACGTAGCTCGAGTTTGAGTGCTTGTGCGAGGTTCATCCCCGTTTGAGCGATGAACATTAGCAGCTCAGCCTCTATCCGCAAATTAGCGAGTGGGTACCGCTCCCCCAGTCGTGCTTCTTGCTCTAATCGCTGTTGCCATCCTTTGTCTCCATTGCGAGTTAGTGCCTTCCCGCACGTCAGTTTGATTTCAACGGGGAGGGGGGCTTCAAGAACCGTTTGGAGAGCCAACCCATCACAGAGGTCCTGCAGCAAATGTCCGAAGGCGAAAGTTTCGCTCAAGTTCTGCTTCTCTGCCTGAACACCGACCGCAGCTTTACGCTGCCTCGGCGAGTCCAGCCGGGTCATCCCTATGACACTGGTGTGTCGTTCGAGGACGCGGTCCAAGAGCGTCCCGACCGTCGCACCATAGCCATAGGCTGAACGCATCGAGATAGGTCGATGCTCGGGATGGTGCTTGTTTAACGGCGTTCCCTTCTTCGTGCGCGTTCGGTGAAACAGCGAATCTGCCCACGCACAGTAAGTCTCGGTGACAGCTTCGAGGGTCAACGGGCGACACGTGCGGTCTGCAAACCCGAAGAAGCTCCTCAGGTAGCGGACCTGTGAGACCGCTGTCTCTCGAGAGCCGCCGCTACCGAGCCCCGCGCGGATTTCCTTGTACAGTTCGAATACGAGTTCCAGGCGGTCAAGCTGCGGGTCACCCAGCGCTCCGCTGGCTATCAACTGCTCAGCCTGGTCCGCTCTGGCGTCGGCACCACCCTTATAAAGCAGGATGTTCAGATTCCACGGTGTCTCCTTCGCTCCGAATTTGACGTCCTGGAAGCTCAAATCGGGTAGCCGAAGTTGGTCACGCATCTGCGTTGTCCCAATTTCTGTTGCAGAGTCCCGTAAATACTTCATTGAAGGCGGCTGCGAACTGCCCCTTCGCGCGGGTGTTCTCAAGGAACGTGATATAGCCCAAAGTGGTCCTCTCGTCCTTGTGAAGCATGGCGTCCCTAACGACCCTTATCGCGACGGACGTCTTGACCTTGTTGTCCAGTAGAATTTCCATCAACCAGGTCCCGAACGTGGCGCGAGACTGATGGAACCTAAAGCGTTGCATGAACTGCAGCCCACTCGCGACTGCTCGCCTTCTCATTTCATAAACCAACCGGTTCACCGTCTCGACGGTGTATGGTCGACCGCTTCGCGCAAGGAACAACAGGTTCTTATCATTCCGATGCGCCTTCGCTTCTCTCAGAAGGCGCGTTGTCGACGACGCATAAGTCTTCAAGTCGGCTAGAACTGCTTTGGGAACCATTAGCTCGCCAGCGACCGAAAACTTGGTGGACACGCCGGTTCCTGGCCCCACGCGAAGCAGATATATGCCAGGCGTATACAGGTCTTCACGTGCTGTCTGCAGGCTGGTCACGGTGAGGGTGGTGATGGTACCTGCGCGTGCTCCCGTGAAGAAGCCTGTGCTGAGCATCAGGTGCAGTTCCTCGATTTCGTGCTTTGCCGTGTATTCCAGCAGTTTGCCCATGTGCTGAGAGCGAAGCGGCAAAAGACCTTCCTCGAGTGTAGCGCCTACTCGCTTTCGGTTCGGGATTTTGAGGTCATTGGTCAAGCGGACCATGCTCCGCTTGAAGCCGGCTGCATCGTAGTAAGGGATGTTTGCAATCCGGTCAATCCACATCGGGCCGTCGGCGCATACGAGATTGTGCAAATCGGCGAACCGATAGAACTGAATGACGGTGCTCATGCAATTCGTCGCCGTGCTACCGGCCAGCATGCCTTTGTCGACCTCTTCAATCAGGTGCTTTCTGAACTTCCTAAGCACTTGTTCTTCTTTGCGAACAGGGAAGTGCCGCCAGTCAGCACCACGAACCTCAAGGAAGTCGGCATACCGGTTCAGGTGCTTCATCGTTCGTTTGGTCGTCTCGGCGTCAACCTGATTGGAGGCAGCCCTGTCTAAGGCCCACAAATTTGCTTCGTGCCAACTACTGCCGTCATTCCAGAAGATTTGCGGCAGACGGTCGATAGGCTTTTTCGATTGTCTTGTCCAGACCAGTTCCTCTTTCTCGGACAACGAGGCATCGAAGAATTCGTGACGAATGTATTCAAGCCGCGCCATCGCCTGCTCCAGCGAAGCTGTTTCGGATGGTCCTCCTTGACTCACCACGTGCAGGAGCGCACTGAACGAGCGAGGCTAAACCAAGTCTCAATCGGAGGGAGGCGGTGGCATCGTCGGTGAGTGGAGACGGATAATGTGTTGAGATTCGAGCAGCAGTTCTGGTGGCGCTCGCACTCCAGAACTCTCTGTGTACCAAAGCCGGTTCGCAATGGATGCTACTGCGGGTCAAGTATCCCGGAACAGGGGCTTGCCGGTCGGGCAGTTCTGCTCGGCAGCGGCCACGGCGGTCGGAGAGGCCTCTGATACCGGTGGTCGGCCGCGGACGAGTCGGACCGCTTACAAACAGCCTATGACTAATCCCATCTCGCTGCTCGATTTCTTGCCACATCGCATCCTCGCCAATTTACCCTCTCATAAATATGCGAGGTGGACCCCGGTCTTAGGGCCCCGCGACGTCTTCGAGTGCGATGTGGGTCAAATGGGCTTTGCGCCCGTCTTCCAATCTAGCAAATGCGCTTCCCCCTTTCAAGTATTTCGATTGCCCTGTCTGAATGAGCGTGCGATACAGAGCGCCTCTGGCCAAAGCCCCTGGCAGCAGACTACTGCTTGCGTATTACTCAATAAACATTATACGGTTTGTATAACTAAGTGCTTTATCGACGACTGTGCAATCAGTTAGATTTAGCTGCTCCGCCACCTCCTGTTAGCGCCAGTTGGCTTCTTGAGTCACCGTACGCATCGGGGATAAGAGCGCTCGGACGGAGCGGCGCAGAAAGGTTTGCGCGCCGGCGACACTAATCAATCTGCCTCGAGCACTGAGGCGGTACTGTGAAGCGCATCGCTGCGATACTCATCCGCGTGACAGACAGCGTGATGGGCTCCAGTACGTGCCATCTTCGCCGGCTAAAGAGTTCCTCATCGCAGCCGTTATTTCCGAAAGGCGATAGTTGGCCGATGACGCACGGGAAAAGCCTCTTGCTGTGCAATACCGCGCGCATTTCAACTTGATGAGGAAACACGGTGATGAGCAGCAACATACTTTCGCGTGGATTCGAGACGGTCGGCTTCAATTTCGGCCGTCTGATGTCACATGTTCTTTCGCTCGGACACAAGGTGGTGGGCCGCGTGCTGGACTGGTGGATTTCCACGCCGGTGCAGCGCGTGGCATTCGTGAGTTTCGCGCGCGTGAACGCCCTTTACGTCACGCTTGCTTGCATGGTGACCACTAGCGTATTTGCGTGGCTGAACCCCACAAGCGACCTTGCGACAGCCTTGCTGCTGGTGACCTTCTTGCCGCTGCAGAGCATGTACTTCCGGCTGAACCCCGGCAAGGCGTCGATGATTGTGACGTCCTGCTATGGCCGCGAGTTGCGCGTGCATCTGCCCGATACGAGCGTGCATCCTCGCGACGTCGCGGTACTTCGCGCGCAGGTCGACGAGCTAGTGCGCATCGCCCGGATATGCCATGCGCATACGTTGACGTTCAATTCGCCGCTTCTGGCAGCGAAGTCCACGAGCGCGCTCCTGGCGCGTACCCTGGCGCGGGCCGCGGCGAGCGCGAATGCGGACGTGCACGTCGAGGTCGAGGAGCCGAAGGAAGTCGATGTCGTATCACACGGCAACCTTTCCATCTACGCGAGCCGGTACGAAGCGCTGCGCAATGGCCGCCTTGTGGCGGGTGAGCGTGGTAGGCTGATGAGCCGTAAAGTACGGGTCAAATTCAGGTAGTTTTCGAATCACGGGTCGCGCGTGGGCCGAATGTCCGGTCGCGGAAACTTCTCGGAGCGCGTCTTGTTCAATTGAATCCGCAACATAGTCTGCGAAGCGAGTGACTGTTACCGCCGCGCAATGCCTATCGCTGCGGCGTCCCCCAGAATTACCCGATGTCCCAAAGGACATCTCAGTTCACGAGTAAATTGATTGGAGCCGCTGGGCACTCGCGTAGCGGGTGCTGCAACAGATGACTACGGAGAGTCCCGGCCGAACGGAGCCTTGCCAAACGCGTCGCCGCACCACGCGAGCAGCACCTAACGGAGTGGTCGCGGTCGATTCAAAGACTGGGCGCCATCCGCATTGCCGATGCGGCAAGTAAAATCACCTGGTCGAATCACATCAGCATCACCACATTCTTACAGAATCACTACATGAACCAGGACCTGAAAAGGACCCTTTGGGCCGCCGCTGATAAGCTCCGCTCGAGCATGGACGCGGCCGAGTACAAACACATCGTGTTGGGCTTGATTTTCCTCAAGTACATCTCCGATGCATTCGACGAGCGTCGTGCCCAACTCAAGGCCGCATTTTCCGACGAGGGCGACGACCTCTACCTGCCCGACGAGGCGGACCGAGCGGAGGCGGTGGAGGAGCGCGACTACTACACGATGGCGAACGTGTTCTGGGTGCCGGAGGCGGCAAGGTGGGAAGCAATTCGCGCCCAGGCTAAGCAGGCTAAAATCGGTGTGCGCATCGATGCCGCGCTGGAAGCCATCGAGGCCGATAACCCGCGCTTGAAAGGCATTCTTGACAAGCGTTTCGGCCGTACGCAACTCGAGCCGGGCAAGCTCGGCGAGCTGGTGGACCTCATCTCCACAGTCGGTTTCGGCGAAGGCCATCGAGCGAAAGACCTGCTCGGCGAGGTGTACGAGTATTTCCTAGGTCAGTTCGCAACCGCTGAGGGCAAAAAGGGCGGGCAGTTCTATACGCCGGCGTCGGTGGTGAAGGTGCTGGTTGAGGTTCTCGCGCCGCACCAGGGGCGCGTCTATGACCCCTGCTGCGGTTCGGGCGGTATGTTTGTGCAGAGCGAGAAGTTCATCGAGGCGCACGGCGGCAAGTCGGACGACATCAGCATTTACGGCCAGGAGGCGAACCCGACTACTTGGCGGCTGGTGGCAATGAACCTGGCCATTCGCGGTTTCGCGGCCGACCTCGGCAAGGAGCCGGCCGATACGTTCCATCGCGACCAGCACCCGGATTTGCGCGCCGACTACGTGCTCGCCAATCCGCCGTTCAATATCAGTGACTGGGGCGGCGAGCGGCTGATTGAAGACCGTCGGTGGGTCCATGGCGCGCCACCGGCCGGCAATGCGAACTACGCATGGTTGCAGCACATCCTGCACCACCTGAGTCCGCGCGGGCAGGCAGGCGTTGTGCTCGCCAACGGTAGCATGAGCAGTAACCAGAACGGCGAAGGCGACATCCGCCGTGCAATGGTCGTAGCCGACGTGGTGGACGTGATGGTGGCGTTGCCGCCGCAACTCTTCTTCAACACGCAGATTCCCGCGTGCCTGTGGTTCCTGGCGAAGGACAAGAGCGGTGCGGCGGCGCCGGGCGGCAAGCGCGGACGCGACCGGCGCGGTGAGGTGCTGTTCATTGATGCGCGTAAGCTCGGCCGGATGGAAACGCGCGTGGTGCGCGTGTTCGATGACGAAGACATCGCGAAGATTGCCTCAGCCGTGCATCGCTGGCGTGCTGATGGCGAGGATGGTGCTGACGAACCCTATGCGGATGTACCGGGCTTCTGCCGGGCCGTGACGCTGGCGGAGATTGCCGAGCACGGTCATGTGCTGACGCCTGGTCGCTACGTCGGAGCCGAGGAAGCCGAGGATGACGACGAGGCGTTCAACGACAAGATGGAGCGGCTGACCGCGCAGCTTGCCGAGCAGATGGCGAAGGGCACGGAGCTGGATGCGGTGATTCGTGAAAAGCTCGGGGGGATGGGCTATGCGGTCTGAGCGCTCGTTGGAGTCCCGCACGGGGGGGCGAGCAGCTACTACCGGCGTGATACCTGGTGACTGCGCCATTTCGGTAGGAAATCCTGGGTCAGCATTGCCCGATGGATGGGGCTGGCGGTTGCTCACTGATGTTGCACGGCTCGAAACAGGACATACCCCGAGCCGCAAGCATCCCGAGTATTGGGGCGGGGATGTCCCGTGGATTGGTATTCGCGATGCCACTGGCAATCACGGCGGTACGCTCTATAAGACGCTTCAATATACGAACGAGCTTGGGATTAAAAATTCGTCGGCGCGCATTCTGCCGGCAAATACCGTTTGCCTTTCTCGCACTGCATCCGTCGGCTATGTCGTTGTCATGGGCGCACCTATGGCGACAAGTCAGGACTTTGTGAACTGGGTCTGTGGCCCTAGTTTGGACCATCGGTTCTTGAAATATGTGCTGCTTGGGGAACGCGGGAGCTTCTTGCGATTTGCTTCGGGAACCACGCACCAGACGATTTACTTTCCAGAAGTTAAGGCTTTCCATATCGCACTACCGCCACTGAGGACTCAGCGAGAGATAGCAGATGTACTTAGTTCTCTTGATGACCGCATCGACCTCCTGCGCCAGACCAACGCCACCATCGAATCCATCGCGCAGGCGCTGTTCAAGAGCTGGTTCATCGACTTCGACCCGGTGCGCGCGAAGGCCGAAGGCCGCGAGCCCGAGGGCATGGATGCGGACACGGCAGCGCTGTTTCCTGCCGAGTTCGAGGAATCGGCGTTGGGGGCGATTCCGAAAGGGTGGAAGGCCGGTGTGGTTGAGAGCCTTCTGGTTTTGCAGCGGGGATTTGATTTACCCGCAACGAAGCGCACTCCTGGAGAATTTCCGGTGTTGGCCGCAAGCGGGCCGAGCGGTACTCACGATGAATTTATGGTTGCTGGGCCTGGAGTAACCACTGGGCGAAGTGGCGTAATCGGAAACGTCTATTTCGTCTGTGATGATTTCTGGCCCCTTAATACGTCGCTCTGGGTAAAAGAATTCAAGGTGGCAACTCCAGCCTATGCGTACCAGTTCCTCAAGACATTGGACCTCAAGCGGTTCAATGCCGGTTCCGCAGTCCCAACCCTGAACCGAAATCATGTGCACGCGCAGCCGGCGTTGATACCACCGCAGCTACTTGTTGACGCGTACACAACCGTCGCGTCCGCTTTACTCGGGCGAACGCGTGAAAATGAGAAGCAAGCGAACACGCTTAGTCAATTGCGTGACACATTGCTCCCGCACCTCATCTCCGGCAAACTTCGCCTCCCCGAAGCCGAGGCGCAATTGAGTGAGGCCATCGCATGAGCGGCATTAGTGAGGACGCAGTCGAACAGGCCATGCTCGAATGGGTGGCTGGTCTCGGCTGGCAGACCGTTCACGGTCCCGACATCTCGCCGCCCGATGCGAAGACGCCCGGTACGGAGCGCGACAGCTACCGCGACGTGGTGCTGCGCCACCGCCTCGCTGGCGCCATCGCGCGCATCAACCCGCACATCCCGGCCGGTGCCCGCGACGACGCGCTGCGCCACGTTTTGAATCCCAACGTGCCGGTCCTCGTCAACGCAAACCGTCAGCTCTACCGCTGGCTGGTTGATGGCGTGCCGGTCGAGTTCCAGAAAGACGGCGAGACGCGCGGCGACCGCGTACGGCTCATCGACTTCTCGGACGTTACCGCCAACGACTGGCTGGCTGTCAACCAGTTAACGATTCAGGGCGCGAAGCAGACCCGCCGTCCCGATGTACTGCTATTCGTCAACGGCTTGCCGCTCGTCGTGGTCGAGCTAAAGAACCCCGGCGACGAGGATGCGGACATCTGGGCCGCGTGGAACCAGCTCCAGACCTACCAGCAGGATATCCCCGAGTTGTTCCACGCGAACGCGCTCCAAGTCATTTCGGACGGCACCAACGCCCGTATGGGCTCGCTCACCGCAAGCCGCGAGCGCTTCATGGCCTGGCGCACCATCGACGGTGTCACGACCGACCCGCTCGGCGCAATGCGCGAGCTGGAAACGCTGACGCTGGGCCTATTTCAGCGCGACCTGCTACTCGACTACCTGCACCATTTCATTCTGTTTGAGGACGAGGGGCAGCTCGTCAAGAAGGTCGCTGGTTATCACCAGTTCCACGCGGTACGAGCCGTGGTGGACAGTGTGCTGAAGGCCTCCGCACCGGGAGGCTCCCGCAAGGGCGGCGTCGTCTGGCACACGCAGGGCGCGGGCAAAAGCATCGAGATGACATGTCTGGCCGGGGCGCTGATGGCGCACGAAGGCATGGGCAATCCGACGCTGTTGGTGGTGACCGACCGCAACGACCTCGACAACCAGCTCTTCGGCGTATTCGCTGGGGCGAGCGAGCTGCTGCGGGAAACGCCGGTCCAGGCCGATACCCGGCCCGAGCTGCGGCGTCTGCTGGCCAACCGCCCATCCGGCGGCATCGTCTTCACCACCATCCAGAAGTTCACGCCCGGCGTGGACGAGGACACTTTTCCTGTCCTCTCCGACCGGCGCAACGTCGTCGTCATCTGCGACGAGGCGCATCGCAGTCAGTACGGATTCGATGCTCGTCTGGTCAATGACCAGCCCACGAACGGTACCCGCCCGTTGTCGCCGGCCGGTACCACGGCCGTCCGCTATGGCTACGCGCAGTACCTGCGCGACGCGCTGCCTGGTGCCACGTTCGTCGCGTTCACCGGTACGCCCGTGTCGCTGGACGACCGCGACACGCGCGCGGTGTTCGGCGACTATGTCCACGTTTACGATATCGAGCAGGCAGTGAAGGATGGGGCAACAGTGCCCATTTACTACGAGAGCCGGCTCGCCAGTCTCGAGCTGAAGGAAGCTGATGTCTCGTCCCTGGACAGCGAAGTGGAAGAGCTGACCGAGGACGAAGAGAACGACGAAGCCAAGGTTGCGAAGCTACGCCGGTGGGCCGCGCTGGAGCAACTCGTAGGCGCACCGCCGCGTGTCCAGAAGATTGCCGCTGACATCATCGAGCACTTCGAGAACCGACAATCCGTGATGGACGGCAAGGCAATGATTGTCGCGATGAGCCGCGACATCTGTGTGCACCTGTACAACGCCATCGTCGCGTTGCGTCCAGACTGGCATAGTGACGACCCGACGCACGGTGCCATCAAGATTGTGATGACCGGTTCGGCGTCCGACAAGGCGCTGCTGAAACCGCACATCTACTCGAAGGAAGTGCGCAAACGTCTTGAGGCACGCTACAAAAATCCCGCCGACCCGTTCAAGATTGTTATCGTTCGTGACATGTGGCTGACTGGCTTCGATGCGCCGTGCATGCACACGATGTACGTAGACAAGCCAATGCGCGGACACAACCTGATGCAGGCCATTGCGCGCGTGAACCGCGTATTTAAGGACAAGCCCGGCGGGCTGGTGGTGGACTACATTGGCATCGCCAACGAGCTGAAGGCAGCGCTAGCCACCTACACGCAGGCCCACGGACGAGGCAAGCCGACCATTGACGCGCACGATGCCTTGGTCATCCTCAAGGAGCAGATGGACGTGCTGCACGGCATGCTGCACGGCGTCGCCTATGACGACTTCCGTACTAAGGCGTGGCAACTGCTTCCAGCGGTGGCGGACCATGTGCTTGGCCTGGACGATGGCAAGAAGCGTTTTGCCGACACGGTGCTCGCGGCGAGCAAGGCATTCGCGCTGTGCTGCACGCTCGACGAAGCTCTTCAGTACCGCGATGAGCTGGCTTTCCTGCAGGCCGTGAAGGCGGCGCTGACCAAGCACGGCGGCGCAGACAGGGCGCTGACAGATGAGCAAAAGGAACACGCCCTTCGGCAGATTATCAGCCGCGCGGTAGTGAGCGCCGAGGTCATCGATATCTTTGCAGCGGCTGGCCTGAAGCGGCCTGACATTGGTGTGCTGTCCGACGAGTTCCTTGAAGATGTGCGCCACATGAAGGAACGCAATCTGGCCGTCGAACTGCTAGAGCGGTTGCTCAAAGGCGAAATCAAGGCGCGCTTCAAGACCAATGTCGTGCAGGGGGCGAAATTTTCGGAGCTGTTGCAGCAGAGCCTCACGCGGTATCGCAACCGGGCGGTCGAGACTGCTCAAGTCATCGAGGAACTCATCGAGATGGCGAAGCAGTTCCAGGAGGCGGCGCAGCGAGGCGTGCGCCTCGGTCTGAGTCCCGATGAAATGGCGTTCTATGACGCGTTGGCGACAAATGAGGCGGCGGTGCGCGAACTCGGCGACGAGACCCTGAAAAAAATCGCCGTCGAACTAGTCGTCCGACTGCGCAGCTCCGTCACTGTGGATTGGTCGAAGCGCGAAACCGTGCGCGCGAAGCTGCGCGTAATGGTCAAGACACTGCTGAAGCGTTACAAGTACCCGCCCGACCGTCAGGAGGAAGCAACTGATACGGTTCTCAGGCAGGCGGAGTCGCTCTCCGCCGAGTGGACGAGCGTATGACCGTGCATGCCGTTGAGAAGAGAGCGAGTGAGCTGCAGGCGAGTGTCCACGGAACGTGGCGGCGCAAGGCCGTCGCGATACTCGACAGGTTCAATTTTCCCAGTAGACACCATGCCTCTATCCTCCACGCAAATCGGCGCAATCGGCGAGAACCTGCTGGTCAATGCGGTCATGAAGGGGAGCAGCGGTCGGCTTGCACCGTTTCAGCCTCTGGCCGATGACGACGGCATTGATTGCTTGTTCTGGGACAAGGCGACCGGCCAATCAGTCGCCATCCAGCTGAAGTGCAGGACCGTCACCCTGTACAAGCCCGGCACCAAAGAGCGAGGAAATCAGGCCCACTTTGAAGTCCGGAAAACGACGTTCAACGAGACGCGTCGTGCGTATCTGGTCGCGGGGCTCTGCAACGAGGAGCTGACAGGTTTTGTCGTGACTTGGCTCGTTCCGATGTCGATTTTGCCGGAACTCGCTCGCAATAGTACAACCAAGTGGGTCATCCGGCCCAACAAGTCGAAAAGCAGCGCGGACCGCTTCGCGTCTTACCGGTGTACTTCAGTCGATGAACTGGTCCAGCGCATCATCGCCATCTGCGAGCCAAACAAAATTGTGGCCGCGCTATAGTTTCCATAAGTCCGATTTCTCCACCGCTTACTTGTCCTCTGCCCGAAATCACTGAACGTTCTCGTCAGCAGCATAGACGAGTCGAACTGCCTCGCCATGTCTCACCTGAACTCGCCTCGAAAGTTTGAGGTGTAGGTCCACAAGCGCATTGTTGTCACTACGCGGACTGCATGTCGTCTCAACATACGTGTCGTCGGCAAATTTCTGAAAATCGACTCTGTGGAAAGCCTCTCGCGCCAAAAGTATCGATGCTCCCGGAGGTAGCATGGCGCCATAGACCTCGACTTCGTTGAAGTTACAGACGTACGCGTGGCCCTTGCCGTTTGCATGCCAGACGCGCAGGTCACCAGGCTTCTGGTATCCCAATCCGAAATCGGCGTGCTGCCATTGCCAAACCCACTCAGGTTTGGTGGGGTTCTCGAGAAGAAGGATAGGATGCAAGCCGCACGCTATCATCCGTTCGGCTTCTGACCGCAGCACCGACCAGTAGGAATCAGCGTCGTGCACTACGTGGACCCGCATGTTGCAATCGCGCAAACTGTCTGACAGCACAAGGGCCCCTACACGGCTTCGCATCGTGTCGTCCCAAAAGTCTGCTTCGTTAATCGCCCGTTGGTCCATTTCGATGCGCGTCAGTTCCCCCTTTCTGACTTGGAGCATATTGAGCGTGAGGTCCTGCAATGCTTCAACGGTGTAGCCAATGGTCGCAAAAAGCGGCAGGGGGAAGGCCCCCGAAATTGCGCTGAACGCGGTGCGGGACGCGAATCTCGAAATCTCAGCCAACCTTTGCGGGTCTACCGGTTCGTTTTGAAGTACCTCTGCCCTCATCGATTCCATCGTCTCCTGCAGCGCTTCAAGACTAGTCTTGAGGTTTGCAGTTGCGACGGCCGGGTCGTACGCTTTTCCAGTTCGCTTCAGTAACGATGCTATAACGGGCGCCGGCAGTTGGGCTGGCTCGTTCAGCCTATCGAGCCATGCCTTCAGGCGATTACGAAGGATGTCGACGCTCGCGTACTGCTTAACCATCCACACATCCAATTGACGGCGCAATGACGCACTCGCTGCCCACTTTGCCGCAGAAAGCACCGCCATCAAAATCAGTTGTTGTTCCTGCAACGACTCGAGGTCGTCTACACCAACCGAGGAGTAGACGCGCGAACTCATCATGCCCGGCTGCTGCATGTCCTTGATTCTCTCTACGAACAAGCTGAGACGGCCAACGTACCCACCCCGGTATTGACCGCCCGAGGCAAACTGCCGAACCTTTGCAGTTAAGTAGTTGACCGCGTCCATATCGCGCAACGACTCGGACGCCGTTCCCCCGCGACGCCACTGCTTTCCCGTTAGCATTCCGACGGCAATCTCTAAGGCCAAGGAACCGTCCAGACTGCTGCTATTTTGTTGACACGCGAAAGCCAGCAGCAGCTCGATGCTCACAAGTCGAATATCTGCCCAAAAATTAAGCAGAGAAGCGAGCAGGACCCCACGCTGCAGGTCAGCACGACTTTCTCCGATGAGCTGACCATTCTGCTCGGCGAGTCCAAGTGAGGTTTCGAGGTGGTGCCAGTCGTCCTTCAGGTCGTCTACGGTAACGAACGCTGTCTTGTCATGGAGAGAAATCGCCTGATGCTCGTAAAGTAGATTTCCCCACCACTTGCTCAGTGCGTCCGCGTGCCATTCAGCGGCGATTTCGTCGCCACGCGCCACAGCAGCAATCAGCATCTTCGCTGTACCCTGAACATGAGCTGCTTGCACGCGTGCTATTGAGGCCGCCGCTCGCCATTCGAAGGCATCGGAAGTTTCCGGAATTTCGGCAATATACGTTCTTGCATTCTCCCAACCACCGATGAATGTCGCCACTACGTCTTCGTAGAGGCGAAACAACGGCGGGGTAAGAGTTGCACTTTGGTGAGGGCCGTGCTCCCGCACACCTTGCTCCTCGATGCGTCGCCCCCACCAGTTGCCGAGCTGATACATCAATAGCATCGGTAGGTCGAGAATGCCTTCCCGGATTTCGACTGGCGAGTCTCGCAGTTCCTTGCCACCAAGGTGCTGAGCGAGATAGCAAAGACGACGAATCGGGTTGCTGTCGATTGTCATCGACTCGATTGCTGCCAGGAAAATCGAGCGATACGCATCGTTCCAAGCCACGTGCATCGGGCTTTCAAAGAACACCTCGAAGTCCGGCATCAGCGCCCAGCTCCCGACTGAACCGTCCTCTGTCATTACCAAGGATGCGCTTAGCAGAAGCTCGTGTAGCCCGACCAGAGCGTTATAAGCGCGCTCGAAGTCCTTGGCATCGGATTTCCCTGCGGCCGTGCGTGCGTCCAATTCGAACTCGTCAATGACTGACTTGACCCTGACTTGATATCTCTCTCGTTTTACCCCGGCAAAAACAAACGTACGGCGCAACAACCAACGTTGCAGCGGAGAGAGGCCGGGCCCTGCTTCAACCAGAGCTAGAGGCACGGACTCGTGGTACACAGTTCCCGGTGTGATGGGCACTGACAAAAGTGGCCACTCAGTTCGACGATGCCGACGTGCGTTCGCAGGACGCGGCAATCCGGAAGCCGAATGCGCCCATGTTGCAAGAACCAACACAAGCGGCCAAAGTCGGACATTGACAAGCCTCGACGGCGTATCAAATTTCAATGTCCCCTGTGGCTCCCCCCGACCGAACCCGTATCGCGTCAGGAGCACCTTCGGTCCGTTCGAATTCTCATCACCCAAGTAGTCCGGCACGGGAATCCACCCTTTGGAGTGCGACTGCGCGAAGACCTGAAACAAATAAAGTCTGTTAATGTCGCGAGGCAGGGCAACGCTTGCCACATACCTTCTAACAACGTCGAGCTGTACATCTGGCCTCAGAAACTCCACCGTCCTGTATAAGAAGTGCGCGGTGAGGACGGCGTTTATCACAAACCATACCGAGTCCAACGCTCCCCACTGAAGCAGTACGGACGCTCCGAAGTACGGCATTGCGACGTATTGAACACCCATGGCAACGACCAAAATGAGCGACGAAAGCCCCGCGGCAAGCGCACCAGAGCTCAGCATGTAGAGATGCATAACGCTATCTGCAGCGGGTCTGCGTTGCAGAAACACCGCCACGAACGCAATGACAATTGGGTACGCGAGCGCAGCAATGGTGGCTTGTACCGACCATAGGGTCGAGAAATAGCTCAATTGCTCCGAGTAGCCCCATTTTTCCCAGCCTGCAGGAAGCCAATGAGTCGGCAGCACATGGGTCACTAACAAAGCCAGAGAAAACACGACAGGAAACGATAGGCAGAGCCACACTGGGTGCTCGCCAGCGTGCATCAATAGTCGAGCCCACGGTGAAAATGCAACATCTCTCTGATGCTGATTGAACGATTTCCAATCCGCAATATCCCGACGGACGACATGTCGAATGGACCACGGCACACTTCTGAGATTGCGGGAAATTGAAAGGAACAAAGAAGCGACGTCGATTACTCGACGACGCGATTCAGCCAGTCTCGTCTTAACACCCATTCGGACGGCACGCATTGCTGCGGTTGCTCTCGTGAATGTTTCACTCATCCCCGCTCCTTCTATTTCGACGACTCGCGCTTGCCCTTCTTCGACGACGTTACTGCCGCTTCACCGAACTGCCTCAGTGGTCGAAGCGGTCGGTCATCGAAGACTTTGCGGTGGAGTAACTTCGGTCGCGAGAGAAATCGTCGAAGCTATACCCAACGGACAGGTTTCCCGCAGGAAGAACATCGCGATGCACTCCGGCCGACCAAACCTTTGCACGCACTGCACATATAGATGGGCTTGCCATCAAATGTCTTGTGTTCGGTTGGCGTCGGCCGGGACACATCGAGCGATGCGACTTGCTTCGCCATGTTCTCAGGGGCGCAGTGATTACAGGTTTTCGCTGACGCCGACCAGCAATTTGTTTTGCATACAAGTTTGCCGCAAAGTGAGCAGCGGTGCCGAGGCGAGTGGGGAGTGCAGCCGCATCTCTCACAACGCTCTTTCATCGGTTGCTCCGTCTGATTTGTTGTGGCTATTGCTGGCCGTGCTCGCTCCGAATAGGAACTTCAGCAGAGACTTCGCCGCTTTCCGTGCGACGTTATCTCAGACATCAACAGGTCGGATTCTGGCCAAGGACTATGCAGGTAGCGGTTCTTCGTCGACCAAGTCATCGCGCTCACCATTCCATTCCCGGTACTCGACTAGCGCCGGCACTCGCTCAATAGCTCCCAAGGGCTCAATGCCAAGCGCATACATGCGGGCCAGCAGGTCGTTGAGCACTTCCTCCCTGCGCATCGACCAGGTGGAGGCAAAGCAGCGCCAGAAGACCCAACCGGCGCGCTCGAGCACCCGCTGCCGGTTCATATCCGCTTGCCATCGGTCAGGGCCATGAAACTCGTCGCCATCCAGTTCGATGGCAAGTCGCGCGTCGTTCGCGCCCTCAACCACCATGTCGATGCGAAACGCGCCCGCCTTCACCTGCGGGATGACGCGGTAGCCCCGATTAACCAGCTCCGTGTACACCTGTCGCTCAAAGCCCGACTCGCATAGGTCAATGAGGCCTTTTTCCTCCTCGCCGTTGCCCTGCTGGTCGATTGGCATCGAGAAATGCTGTAACAGGCCTGCACGCAGGTCTTTCCCTGATGCAGACAGCTCCGAGAGCTTCACAGAGCGCACGAGATACATGCGGTCCTGCGCGCGACTCGCAGCGACGTTGAACCGCTGCTCTGACGACTGGTCCGAAAGCGCTCGCGTGCCGGACGAGTCGATGACAAGCGACAGGAAGATGATGTGGCGCTCAGCACCCTGGAATGTCCGGGCATCGCCGCAGGCGAACTTACGCCGGTGCAGTTCAGCCGCGTCACAACGCTCGCGCACGAGCGTGTCGATGAACTTGCCTTGCTCTGGCCCGAGCAGCGTGACCACGCCCAGCGTGCGATGCTCGAACTGCGGGTTGGCGAGGATGGCCTGAATTTCGGCCACAATCGCCTCGGCCTCCGCGCGGTTGATGTCCCTCTTGTCGCGCACGCCGTGCGGCACGTAGATGTCGACCAGCGGCGGGTCAATCCTCTGTGACATTTTTGGAATGCGCAGTGGCTGGATGAAGTCCTTGTAGAAGTGCTTGTTGCTGTACGCGATGATGGGCGGGACGCATCGGAAGTGCTCGCGCAGCATGACCTTCTGCGCGGCGAACACAGTCGACGCGATATCGTAGAGCGACTTCTCCGGCGTCAGTACGGGCGCATGGGGCTGGTCAGCAAGGAAACGGTCCTTCAGCTCCTGGATACGCACGGCCGAGATGAAGCTGCCATCCGGCGACACCTGCCGGTCGTCGCCAACCACCAGAATCTTCTTGCCGCGCAGGACTGCTGGCAACGCCCACAGGTCAGACTGCGACGCCTCGTCGACGATGACAAGGTCGAAAGCACCGAGGTTCGCAGGGAGCGTTTCCGACACCTTGGCGTGGCTCATCACCCAGCACGGCACGGCGTCTTGTGCATCATGCATCGCCTTCTGCGCGTCGCGGCGGTGCCGGACCGCATTGGGGCCGGTGCCGGCGCCAATGCGGCGAATTGCAGTTCGGTATGTCTCGAGCGCCGACAGCACCTTGGGCGTCGCATTCATCTTGGTCGACAGCCATGCCGACTTTGACACCATGCTCGAGTACAGGCGGGAGAGCCCCGACTCGACATCCCGGCGCTGAGCCGCGAGTTCAAGCAGTTCCTGCCGCGCTTCGATGTTTTCCAGGTAGTCGCGCACACGTGCCCAGTTCCACGCTTCGCGCCAGCTTGCGGGCCAGGTAACGTCTTCACCAGCGGCGGGCACCGGGACGCTGCGCAGTCGCGCGGCGAGGCGCACTGCACCAGCAGTCTCAATTTTTTTACTGAGCGTGCGGACCGCTTCGAGTTCGTTGAAAAGTCCTTCGATGCGCCGCAGTTCCGCAACCAGCTCGGCGTAGTCGGCCGCCGCTTTCTCTGCCGGCAACGCTGGCTCACCCAGACGGTTCTCCGCAAAATCGCGCAGCTGCTCCGCCACCAGCCCGCGGGTGCCCGCGAGCTTCTCGCGCAGGATGCTCAGATTCGTCATCGCCTGCGCCAGCTCAACACGGCTCAGGTGCTGGCGCAGATAGTCCCGAACGCGCGAAAGCTGCTCCGAACCACCTCGAAGGTCATCCACTGGCGGCACTGCAAACACCTTGTCGGCGACCGCGGTTAGATGGACGTCGTGGTTCGTCGCGAAAGCATGTGCCTTGCGCGCAGCGATGGTGACCCGCTCAATATGACGCAACTGCGTGACGCTCGGTGTGAGTCTCGGTACAACCAGGACATCGGCGAACTCATTCCAGCGCGCGCAGAAGGATGCAACCTGCTCGTGCAGGTTCACGTACGAGAGCACATGCTGCCAGTCGGCTTCGTTCTTCGGTCCAATTTCGGCAATACGAATTGCTGCCACCATTTCCTTGGCATCGCCCGCGCCCATCGCGAACATGCCGAAGGGCTTGCCGGTCTTTGCCGCTCGCTCGAGCGCCTCTTTCACCTTCGGTGAGCCAAGCGCGGCCTCGTCGATTTTGACCGGGCGCTGCATGAACGCCGAGCGCGCCTCCATCAGCTGGTCGGATTCCCCAAAAAGCGCTTCAAGTGCCATGCGTTCAGTCGAGTGGTCGGCGCGGCGGCATTTGCGCCGTAGGTCAAACGGCCATGTCTCTTCGGTTTCTTCAATCTCGATGGCGAGCCTGACGGCCGCATCGACCTTGGCGAGCATGTCGCGCGCGTGCTCGTAAACATCGTCGGTTGTGGCCCTCAACGGAATGAGCGTGCCCTTCGCCTCTGCCTCCTTGAGGCTCGCGATATTCACCATGACCGTATGCAGCCGGCGGACATCATCCACGGCCAGGAGCGCGGCACTCGCCGGCAGATGCGACGAAACATATCCAATGTCGGTGCCGAGGTTGCGCCGCGCCTCGCGCAACGCACTGACTTCCTCGGCGACCAGCGGCGGCGCATTCTCGGGAGCAAGCGAGAGCGAATCGTCGAACCAAGAGAACGTCTTCCCACCTTCGATGACGAACTCAGCCATCTTCTGGGCACGCATCACGACGCCATCCACCTCCACATCGGATAGTTGCGTCATCGCGATTTCGTCGATGCGGCGGTCGATGCGCTGCATGGTGGTATGCGCGCGGTCGATGGCGGAGAGGTCTGCCTGAATCTGGGAAGCGACCACATCCGGGTTCATCTGGCTAACATGGTGAATGATGGCCTCAATACTCGCCTGAAACTGCTGCATGCCCTGGCGGTCACCCGAAAGCAATGCCACGGTCAGCGGCCGCACTTCCTCGGGAATTTTCTCCTGCAGCAGTTCGAGAGCTTTCTCGCCCTTGGACGTCACCAGAATCTTCTTTCCGTTCGCCAGGTAGTGGCAGATGATATTGGCGATGGTGTGTGTCTTTCCGGTCCCGGGCGGGCCCTGTACCGCCACGCCATCGGCGCGCTCGAGTTGCTCGACGATGGTGACCTGCTCGTGGTTGTAGGGCAGCGGAAAATAAAGTTCTCGCGTCTTGCCCGAACCACTGGATGGCGTACCGGCGAGGCCGCGGAACGAGACAGCTTCATAGCTGACCTTCTCATCCGCGGGCGGTGTGACCAGCGCGAGCGGACCTTCCGGAATCTCGGCTCCCTCTTTCAGGCACGCCTTGAGCCGCTCGATGTCCTCGTGCAGGAAGTTGTTCGACCGGGGCCTCGAGTGGAGCGCCCATAGGTCCGTAACCAGCAGCGACGGACCAGCCGGAGGGAGTCCCACCTGCCCTTCAATGTATCTGCCGTTGCGGTCGATATTCCCTGCAACGCTTCTCAGGGCATGCTCGTAGGTCCCCGGGTCGAATGGATTGGGCGGGCGCTCCGCCGACCGCTCGAGCTCCTCCTTGGCCGCACGTTCGACTGCTGCGGCACTTTGCAGCTGACAAGCGGAAAAGGCGTCGAACTCGATGCGCGGGCTCACCGCGCGTGGCCGGACCTCAATGGCGAGGGTCCGGTCGTCGATGGCCAGTTCGAGCGACTGCGTGAGCACCGGATACTGGTAGTCGAAGTCGACCTTCTTCGTGCGTTCCTCGAAGCTCATCTTCCAGGACGCGACACCGATGCCGCACACGAACTCCTGCGGCTTGGCCGTGTCTTCAAGCTCCAGCTGCTGCTTGAGTGAGAACAGCTCACCGTAAAGTCGAATAACCTGCCACCGCGGCTTTTCCACTTCGGCCCACGTCTGCCAGAGTCTCGTGTAGCGCTCCAGCTCCGCCTGAACAGCCGCTTTCTCGCTGTCCGCAAGCTGCTGTGACTCCAGCTCAGGCTTACCTTCCGTCAAGACGCCAATGCGCCGCTCCAGCGCCGCTTCATTGATACGTGGAAGCTTTCCAGTCGGGTTGGAGTCGACGACAAACAGTTCCTTCTGTTCGGGCGGAACCGCTGGCGGATTCTGGGCCTCAAGTCGTGCCACGCGGAGCCAGATATGGTCGCCTTCGACCTTGATGTCAAGGTCTACGCCCGGCAGCCCTCGCAGGTCGCCGCTCGTGCGAAGGAATCCATCGGTGCCAGAAAGCCTGAACCCCCGCGGGTCGATATCTTTTGATTGCTCGACGACGTAGTCAAGCAGCTTGGTAAGCAAGCTGGAAGAACTCATTTAGCCCTCGGATTCGATGCGGGACACGCGCGGCTGCACGACGAGCCCGAGCTTTCGACAGTGGTCGAGGATAAGTGTCTCGAGCAGGTTCGTCTGACTGCGGTTTTCGTATTCCGCGGCTTCTTGGAGCAGGCGTTTTAGGTCCGGCCGAACGCGTACATTGATGGTTTCGGTTTTACCAGCGGGCATATCGTTCCCGGCAATTTTTTGTAACGCAGAGTACGTTACACAACTGCCTGATTAACGGCAACAACGATTGCCGTCTGAAGTGCAGGTTTCCCGTGCCCGATTAGTCTGGGAATCAGGGCTGGATGTGGTAGACCGACGACGATGGCGAAACGGATTCCCGAAACAAGCAGCTCTGGAAGAAGGAGATGTGGAGGCAGGAGGCGTTGGCTTGGTCATCCGCTCCCTTCGCTTTCAAGTTCGAGCGGTCAAATAGCTGGACGCCCGGCGAGCTAGTGAATGCCCGTTATCGTGAAACGCGGCGAAATCCAGTGATGACCGACCGCGTCCACGCCAGAAACGAGCGGAATCTGTCTTCCAGCCCCGCGAGAGGTCTCTTGACTTGTCCCGCAGGCGCGCGCGGTGGCTGCCACGCTGTGACCGGTCCCACATGAACATTGATGCCGTAAGCATACGCGCTCTGATTGTAAGGAGCGCCAAGGTAGAGAATGGCATTAGCGCTCTGCGCGAGTTCGCGGTAGAGCTTATTGTCGGTCGCGCAACTAAAAAGGAGTGCCACGCGCAACGTCTCGCCGGCGCACTTCGCTTCAACCGTCATGTAGAGTGCTTGTGCATCTGGCTCCGCAACGTCAACGCTCCACCCAGCGTTCCGTAGAGGGCGCACCAAGTCGCTGATGCACTGTTGAGCCAGATGCGCCTTTCTCAAAGTGACGCCATCGTCCGTAGGCATCGGGGGGACAATTTGTCCATACTTGTGATAATTCTTTTGTTCAAGAAGTTTGAGCATCATCTGGCTGTTCGCCTGGTTTTGAGCCTGATGCCAGAGAAGGGTACTGTCATCACTCATCCTCGGAAGTAACATGGGAACGCTGTTTGTCTCATCGTGCCAAGACTCGATGACGCCCAACGTGGCTAGTGCGACGACGAGCCTGCGAAAGTTTCCCGAATTGGCCCATTGCGTCGAAGCGCCGTGTGCAAACAGGTGTCGATTTAGCCAGGTGACGCCGTCATACTCCCCGGTCTGGCGGAAGAACGTTCCCTTCAGCCACTGCCGATATGTCTCAAAGACGAAGACACGTTCGTCTTGCGCGTAGAGATACTCTTTGGTTTGATAGTCGCTCGGAACCCAGTTGCCGTCATAGTGAATTCGACCGGCCAGCGCGCATGCACGGTCGATGATGCGGTCGATTTGTGCAGGCACATGCAAGTTGCTGCTCTCTTCCGATATTCGCTGCAGAGCACCTTCCATGACGGGGATGAGCGCAGCGATACTCGATGCCCGGTGTCCCGCATAGAAGGCCAGATACGCCTCTCTCGCGATGGGTGCGAACGGAGCAAGGCTTCGCGAATTCGGTATGAGCTGGGCGATGCAGACCGCTTGAAATGCGAGTGTGTATATGGTGGACGTGTGGTAATCGAACATCGCTATTGCTTGTTCCTTCGAGCGGTGCTCGATATCAGCTAGCAGCTTGTTGCGGTCACCTCGGGCTACCCAGAGTGGTTCGAACCATTCCACCTTTTCCCATGCTGTAGCAATACGCTCACACGCTGCTTTGTTGGCGAGCCACGTCGGGCACCTCGTCGCCGAAACTTTTGGGAAATACGCAGTGCCGCCTTCGACAGTTAGCACGATGGCGGGTACCGGCCGGAACATACCAACGTTTCGCTCTACTACGTCGACCACGGTCAATCCGGCCGCCCTTGCCCAGCCCGAGAGCGTGTCGGTGTCGAGGTCAGCCAAACTATGGAGAGTGCCGGCGCGCGACCAAAGTCCGCCGAATTTCTTGTCGAGGTGAGGAGCGAGGTCCATACATCCGCGGATAAATTGTCGTCCCGTCTTGCGCCAGTGTGAGGCGAAACGCGGCACAAACTGTGCGTGAGAGCTTAAAGGTAACGCGTTCCAGGAGCGATGCGAACAATATGCTCGGCTCGGCGCACCGTTTGCCCATTCTTCACGATTTCACAGACCATTGTGTGGCGTCCCTTGAAGGCCGTGGAGGTCCAGTATGGTTCTGAGGGTCCCAGCAAGCTATTGTGGGTCAATTGACCTTCTTCTCGTGCCTCGTCTCCTTCATTCCGCACTGTCCAGCGCACGCTGTATGGAAGCTCAACTCCCACTGGAGTCGCCATGAAGCGGAGATGAATGCCTTTCGGTAAGGCCGGCGAGTCGCTCACGTGCGCTTTATACACCTTGCTCTTGCTCACCCGGGCGAGGGCGCATTCAATAGTGAGACCATTCGCTGCTGCGGATTGTGCGACAGCTTTCCGCGCACCCGTCCAATAGTCGTGGCAGAAAATCGCATCCCACGCTTTGTACGCTTGCGCGGGCGTACACAATGGCTGATGCAAAATGTCGAGGTTCGGCAGTTTGTCGGCTAGCGTATCGCGAAGGCGCTCGACCTCACGTTTCCTGCGGTCTGACGATGTAAACCCGGCACCAGATTGAACGGGGTTCTGGACATCGACCGTAGCTCGGAGTCTCGCAAGCAGCGCCTTGAGTGTCTCGACGAGAGCAACGTCATCGCGAGTGGGATGTGGCTTATACACCTCGCAAACGAGGGTAGTGATGATGATGCCGCCCGGCAACGCCCATCCAGAGCGCGACCGAGCGAATGCCTTGATGAACCGAACGATGCGCCGCAACTGACCTTTTGCGACGTTGACCCGCGTGCCAAGGAGGACTTCAAGATACGTTGGAGGGCTCTTCGAATCGACTTGCTTGCTGAACCAGTTGGTGTATGCCATCGGGTCGCGCGCAGTCCATTCGTCGCCGCCGGCGTGCTCAATTGTTTGATTGCCGAACCAGTCAGTTCGGCGCCGATAGACTGCGAAGTCGATGTGGTACCCATCCGCATACCAGACCGTAACCGCATTTTTGCGCGCTTCAGGTTCCTTGGTGAAGTTGCTGCACTTCTCGAGCAGTGCGTCGCGAACGCGAGCGCGTGAATCGGCTGCTTTCTCCGGGAGGTCACTTGCCTCGAAGATGACGGCAACGTCAATGTCATAGTCGATGTGTTCGCTTTGATTCAGGGTGTGCATGGCGTAGCTTCCCTGATTCTTGCTATCTACGAACGTTTTGTAGACGACGTTCTTCTTGTCACCGAGAGACTTCAAACCCGCAGTCAGGCGGTCGAGGTTAAGGTCGCGATAGCCGCCCAGGTCGTCGCGCAGTTGCGTGCCAAGGCGAACGTGATTCTCATAAAAGGCAGCTAATTCATTGGACGCGTCATACATGGCGTTATTCCCCCGAAATCCAGAGTTGTCCAGGTTGGCCATCTGCAGCTACAAGGTCCACGGCCCAGAAGTATGGCGGTGTGCTCCGCTGCGAATAGTTATAGGCACGTACGGAGCGATGCATCGTGTAGCTCACCATCTGTCCAAGCCGGAAGGAAACTGACATCGGCGTTGCTGCGAAAACGTGGTGAATGGTCGCTGGATTCTCGTTGTGAATCTTGTCTAGCGCTTCGCGAAATGCTTTAGCAATAGCACTTGCTTGTTCGTGATGGGTGATAACCCCACGCTTGGGCTCTGCGATACGAACGGAAAAATGGCGGTATGGTCGGTCAATGGTATGGTCGATATCGGCTTTAGCAACTCGCGCGCTAACGTCGACTTGAATAACAGCGTCCGGTCCGCCGACAGGCCCGCCCATATCCACCACCTCCACGCCGAGGTCAGGCGCGTCACCATCAAGTAGAGGATGCCACTCGCTCTCCGCAGCGGCAGCGTCGAGTTCGTAGAGGCGCACGGCCTGCTTGGTCGAGACAGCGGCACCTGCATGCATCGCGAGCGGGATGTGTGCAATCCCGAAGTACGCGACGGTCGCTTTGGGGTGGGCCCGCAGCTGCGCAGTCACATCGCGATATAGATTGCGTTGGAGCGCGAGAGCACCTCGGACATCAAGCACGCCGCCTTCGTAAAAGGCGGAGGCATCCATGTGAACAGGGTGAAATCCGTCGGCTGCGGCTGCGGGGTCCACATCGTCAAACATCCCAGCGTGCTGAAACGACTGATGGCAGATAGCGATTAGCTCCGCCGGCGCGTCGATTTGGGAAAGCGCCACGAGCAAGGGGCGGAAATGCGCGCGTGCAACTTTCGGAAAATTTTGAAGTAGGGCAAGTAACTGCTCCCAGCCGAATACCTGGACAGCAAACCTTCCTTCGGCTGCGTGAGCGGCGCTAATTTGTCGCGCCTCCTCTTGGACCGCGACGTCTGCGGCGCCGCTCGTCACCAGATAGTAGTGGCTAGGCTCAGGCCTGAAACTGAGCGCCTTTTTCACCTCGGCGCGCAGCTCCTCTTTGGTTACCGAGTGTCCATAGCGGCCGTCCTTCCCTTTACATTGGACGGCTTCGTTCTTTCCGGTGGTTGAGTTAATTCCGTACACGTCAACACCGGCCTGCGCTTGCCCAGCTCGACCGTTCATCTCAGCGGTCGGGTTGTTCCAGTAAGCGGCAAACAAGTCGCGTGTAAAACGTTCGAATGCCTGCCAATCGGCGGGCGGCGGAAGCTGGTATGCGCCGAAACTCACGTGTCTTTTTCCAGGGTATTACTGCGTAGTTCCTTCTCGGGCAGGCACCCAGATTGCTTGGGCGTCACGGCTACTATAGATACGCAAGGGTAGCGGCGCAATACCTATATCTTGTGTTTTTCAGCTGCACCGCAATAAAAGATTTCAAAAGGGTGAAGCGACGGTGAGGGGGAATGTTCCGCAAACGTTAGCGGTTGCCGGCGCGAAGCCGTCGGGTCCCCGGCTCCGGCGCAAACGAGCTAAATCTGCTGGCCGAAAAATGATGCTCAAGCATCGTCAGTGCCGCGCTCGCCCTAGGGCACGAGACGCGATGTGGGTGTTGAGAACTCTCGTATTCAGCCGAAACAGACAGTGAACCGAATCTTTAATCGCTAGCCAGTTCTTGAGACTGTGCCCTGCTTCATTTCCGACGGGCAGACCGTCGCAGCGATTTGCGGAACTTTCTTTCGGGCATCGTCCTGTCGGCAAGCGCGTCCTGGAGTCCTTTCTCTACATCATCCAGTATTTCCAACTGGCTGCGCTCTGCACGAATGCCGGCCATGTTTTCGTCTGCGGTCATCACGTGAAGTATTGAAGAATTCGCATGAGCGAGATGCTCCATTTCCACGTTGTAGCCATATAGGCGGTGAAGTCCGAGCGCTATGGCACACGACCGCGAGTAGCCACCCTCACAATGGACGACAATTGCGTTGATTTCCTCCGGCAGGAATTCGACGAATGAGCGAATCATGTCAGCGTGCCCGCGGGTGAATGCATCAGTGAGCTTTTCCGTTGCCTTTCTGGACAAGTCAGGTTTCAGGAAGTCCACGTCGGCGAAGCTCAGACGCAGCACGTGGTCGAAGCCGTCGAGATTGGCCGGTGAGCGTCCCGGAGCGGTGACGGAGATGACGGCCACCGACGGCAGACGGGGCAGTCTTTCCGCGTCGCGTCGCGACAGTGCGAATACCTGACGTGCGTGGCCAGCTAGTGACCGATACAGCTTGCCAACAACGTCCTGAAGGCGTTGCGTCATATTACCTCCCGGGAGGTCGATTCTTTGCGACGCAGCGGCTTTGGGCCGGCCGATTCTCAACGCACAGCAGCATCACCCTATCTCGCGAGCGACTAGAATTCGAGATTCTTGTCGCGCCGGTGCATTAGCGCTTGGGAGCGGTCCAGATTCCCGGCAATGCCGCGGCTGATATCTCGAGGTCGACGTCCAGCGGATAGTGGCGGAGGAGTAGCAGAGCGGTGTCCCGAATCGCGTCGCGCGTGGCGGCGGTGGTGGGCGAGGCAAGCAGTTGCAAAAGCTTACGCGTTTCGGTGACTGCCCTCGTACGCTCATACGCTGTAGTCATGGGAGACTGCTCCATATACGTTGTCGGCGTGTGCAGCTAGCTATCTCGCGCGGAATGCACTTCAGTAAGCCACTTCGCAATACGGCGCAGTGCTTTGCTGTCGCTGATTCCACTGGACGAGTCGAGCAGCAGGAAATGGTCCGCGAGTTCACCGGGCTCACGGCCAAATCTCGCGGCGCCGAATACCGCGTCGTCGATAGCGAGCCAGTGCTTGAGCCGCTTTCCATAGGCATAGCTGCTGATGACGTAGGTGCGCTCGGTGCCATCCTGCACATAGCTGAGCCGGGGTTTGACATCCCGGGTGGTTCCGACGACGCGTCGACGCAGTTCGGGCGGCAGGTACTCGATGACGCGCTCCTCGGGCAACCGCCGCACCCATGACGTCGTGAGCACAATTTCCACATCGGGATAAGGCTCCAGAAGCTCGACGAGTATGGGCGCGAACTCCAGCAGAGGGCGGCCGGTATCGAGCGATATTCCTTCATCTTCGTCGATGTAAGCATTGCCAATGTGCAGCGTCCCGTCGAAGTCGACGAATAGCGTTGGATTGGTGCAGTCAAGAATATAGGGAGCGGACCGGGGCCGTTCCCGCCGAGGAGCGCGCTGCTCCATCACTTCATGCCAGTTGACGGTGTGACCGACTGCCTCTAGTGCTTCACTGGCGTCGTCCAGTTGCATTACGAGCATCGCTAGGCCGAACCCAGCGAGGACCTTGAACAGGGCTTCGGTGCCGGCAGACAATCCGTCCTCGATGCGGCTCAGTTCGGCGACATCGATGTCGACATTCTCGGCGGCGTCGAGAAGGCTGAGTTCGCACTGGAGCCTGCGGCTTTTAACCAAGCGGCCGAGCTTCCGTAGGTCAGGTGCCAGCGGGCTGAGTGCCGAGTTCGGCGTGGAAGATGCTGGAGGCATAGTGGCAGCTAGAAGGGCTAAAAAGGTACAACAATCCCAGAGACGGCTACCAGTCCAATAGCGGTCGCAGGCGGGAGACGAGCTAGGCCAACTCGCCGTAGGAAACCCATCCCTTGCGTGCGACCGCGGCGCACACGGGTCTAAGCGTGTCGTCGCGCGTGGGTACCGGACGGGTCGCCGAATGCTTCAGCGCATTCGGGGCAAGCTGGTGCGCTAGGCCCTCGCAGATGCTTCAACGTTCCTCGCGTTGCGCGGCAGTCTGGCCAGCGACGTACTTGCCTTCCGACAGGATGGTGCGGACTTCGGATTGCGCTCCGGAGATGACGGCGAGCATCGTGTCATGCGGGAAGTCATCGGGGACGTTGACCGACTGAGAGGTAGTTTGCATATCCGGCTCGCCTACGTCTGCGATTTTGAGTTGTTCAGGTCGATGGCCGGCTCATCGATGCACTCGTCACAGTAGACGTGGTGCCAATAGACCTTCCGGAGCTCGCCAGGCTTGCCACAGCTCTCACAGATGTGCTGAGCACTTGTCACTGCGATTTCCACATGCGCTCGAATGCGCGACTCCACATCAGGGGGACACAGCTGTCCGTTGAGGAGAACAACCATAAGTTCGCCGCCGACCTGCGTGATGTCGGTGCAGAGGGGAAGCGTGGGGTAGGTGGCCCGACCGTGCAGGAGTGCCCTATCCATCTGGGCGATTTGCTCCGGAAACTGGAGTTGCTCGCGCCACAAAGTGCGAAGCTCGACCTCAATGTCGCGCGCAAGTGTTTCAATGATTGGATACCAGCCAACGCCGCACTGAATACCAAAGTGCGAGATGTTCGCAAGGTACGACTCAGGGTGATGCACCGCGCGAAAGAACAGCGGGAAGCAAGAAAACAGCTCGCGCTGCCTAGTGTTCGCCATCCACATGCGGGGCTTAGGGTGCAGTTCGGTGTCCACGGGTTCAACCGTCTTTACCAGCCGGCGCACCGCCGGCGAGTTATCACACGACAGCGTGCGACGAAGTGCTCGAGGAGCAGTCACCAATAATTCTCCGTCATCGACCTGCGGCGGGACGAGCTGTCCTTCGCTAGCAGCAATTTTGAAAAGGAAGTTTGCAGCCGAGCGCGCGTCGCGTGAAGTTGACATTCGACGGTAGCGCGGCATCGCGAATCCGCGCGATAGCAGGACGAGGTTCGCTTTGCAAATAGTCTATTTTGGACTATTCCAAAATCGCTTGCAACCTTGCGGCTCCTCGCGTCGAGCCGCCAATGGAAAAATCTATCTACTCTCGCCGATACGCTCTGTTCGCTAAGCTGCTGCGAGCAGCTAGAGAAGAGGCGGGCTTTACACAAGAAGAGGTCGCAGCTCGCCTTAAGACCACTCAGACCTTCATTAGCAAGTGCGAGCGCGGCGAGCGCCGGCTGGATGTTATTGAACTATGTAGCTGGTGTGAGGCTCTGGGCATTCCCGCCAGCCAGTTCGTCGTTGAACTTGAGCAGAAGTTTTGACCGGCTGAGTGCGGTCGTCGAGAACGCGCAGCATCATCTGAAAAAAAATGGCCGATGTCAGGTGACGGTGCAAGTTCCCCGTGTGCACAACTCTGCTGCCCACACCACACGGGTGTGGACAGCCGCCCTGCGGGCGGTACCAGAGTTGCACACACTCGAACGCCTGACGCGCCGGCTTTGCCGGCTTGCCCTATTTGTAAAGAAGGGGATGGAAAACCCGAGAAGGCGGCTATCGACCGATTCGGATGTTTTGCCTAACGCTCGGAGGCTGGTCTGGGCGGACCTCCGTTACTCGTCTGTCACAAAGGCAAGCTGACGACCCCGTGTCCATAGGCTTTCGATTCGGGGGTGAATGTCCATGCCCGCTTATGTGCGGGTGAACAGGAAGTTCATCACGTCGCCGTCGTGCACGACATATTCCTTCCCTTCTGCGCGCATCTTGCCGGCTTCCTTCGCACCCTGTTCACCCTTGTACGCGATGAAGTCGTCGAACGCGATCGTCTGCGCGCGGATGAAGCCGCGCTCGAAGTCGGTGTGGATCACGCCGGCTGCCTGCGGCGCCGTGTCGCCGATATGGATCGTCCACGCGCGCACTTCCTTCACGCCCGCGGTGAAGTAGGTCTGCAGGCCGAGCAGCTTGAAGCCCGCGCGGATCACGCGGTCGAGGCCCGGTTCTTCCATGCCCATGTCGGCGAGGAACGCTTCCTTGTCCGCATCGTCGAGATCGGCGATTTCCGCTTCGATCGCCGCGCACACGGCAACCACCGGCGCATTCTCGCTTTCCGCGTACTTGCGCACCGCCTCGAGGTGCGGGTTGTTCTCGAAGCCGTCGTCCTTCACGTTGGCGACGTACATCGCCGGCTTCGCGGTGATCAGGCAGAACGGCTTGAGCAGCGCCGCTTCGTCGTCCGACAGCGCGAGGCCGCGCACGGCCTTGCCCTGGTCGAGCTGCGCGCGCACTTTCTCGAGCACCGCGACGAGCTTCGCCGCTTCCTTGTCGTTGCCCGACTTCGCGGCCTTCGAATAGCGCGTGAGCGCCTTCTCGACGGTGCCGAGGTCGGCCAGCGCGAGTTCGGTGTTGATCACTTCGATATCGTCGATCGGGCTGACCTTGCCGGCGACGTGAATGACGTTCTCGTCCTCGAAGCAGCGCACGACGTGCGTGATCGCGTCGGTTTCGCGGATGTTCGCGAGGAACTGGTTGCCGAGGCCTTCACCCTTGCTCGCGCCCGCGACGAGGCCCGCGATGTCGACGAATTCGACGACGGCCGGCACGACACGCTCCGGCTTGACGATCTCGGAGAGCGCCTTCAGGCGCGTATCGGGCACTTCGACGATGCCGACGTTCGGTTCGATCGTGCAGAACGGGTAGTTCTCGGCGGCGATGCCGGCCTTGGTCAGCGCATTGAACAGGGTGGACTTGCCGACGTTGGGCAAGCCGACGATGCCGCATTTGAGACTCATGGAATCCTTCGGACGGGTAAGGCGGCGCGGCCGGACAGGGCACGGCGGCGCGGGAAAAAAAGGGCGGCCGGCGCGTGGAGCGCGGCGAGCCGACGGTCAAAGACGCTATTGTACCGTGCCGACGTCCCGGATTCCGGGGTTGCGCCGAACGGCCGATGCGACGGGCCGCCCCGCCGCATCGGCCGCCAGCGATTCTGCTGATTTCCCGCAAAGTCCGGCCGCGTAAGGGTTTGGCCCCGCGGCTATAATGCCCGCCATGACTGCCCACCACTCCTTCGACGTCGCCGTGGTCGGCGGCGGGCTCGTCGGCAAGACGGCCGCGCTCGCGCTGACCCAGTCCGGCTACAAGACCGCCTTGCTTGCCCAGCCGGCCACGCCGCGCCCCGCCGATCTCGCGTTCGACACCCGCGTCTACGCGCTGTCTTCCAGTTCGCAGGCGCTGCTCGAGCGGCTGCGGGTCTGGCAGGCGCTCGACCACGGCCGGCTCGCGCCCGTCTTCGACATGCGCGTGTACGGCGACGCGCATGCGGAACTGCATTTTTCCGCCTACCAGGCCTCCGTGCCGCAACTTGCATGGATCGCCGAATCGTCGCTGGTCGAGACGTCGCTCGACGCCGCCCTGCGGTTCCAGCCGAACCTCACGTGGTTCGACGCGCGCGCACAGGGCTTCGACGTGCGCGACGACGCGGCCGTGCTCACGCTGTCGTCGGGACAGGTGCTCGAAGCCGATCTGGTCGTCGGCGCCGACGGCGCGCATTCGTGGGTGCGTTCCCAAATGGGGGCCCGGGTCGAACGGCGCGATTACCGGCAGACGGGCGTCGTCGCGAACTTCAAGGCGTCGCTGCCGCACCGCGAGACGGCCTACCAGTGGTTCCACGAGGGCGAGATCGTCGCGCTGCTGCCGCTGCCGGACGGCCACGTGTCGCTCGTGTGGTCCGCGCACACCGCGCATGCCGATGAATTGCTCGCGCTCGACCCCGCGCAGCTCGCGGCCGAGGTCGAGCGCGTGTCGCACGGCCAGGTCGGCACGCTCGAATGCGTGACGCCGGCCGCCGGTTTCCCGCTGGCGCTGCAGACGGTCGACAAGCTGATCGCGCCGCGCGTCGCGCTGGTCGGCGATGCCGCTCACCTGATCCACCCGCTCGCCGGGCAGGGGATGAACCTCGGCCTGCGCGACGTCGCGGCGCTCGTCGACGCGATCGCGGGCAAGGAGAGCTTCCGCAACCTCGGCGACACGGTGCTGCTGCGCCGCTACGAGCGTTCGCGCCGCGAGGACATCCGCGCGCTGATGGTCGCGACCGACGGCCTGCAGCGGCTCTTCGCGGTGCCGGGCTCGCTCGCGAAAGCGGTGCGCAATGCGGGCATGGCCTTCGTCGGTGCGCAGCCGCTCGTGAAGCGCTGGCTCGTGTCGGCCGCGCTCGGCTGAGCGAACCTTCCGCCGCTTCGCCGGTCGGAGACGGTTCCGTTACGGCGTACACTGTGCCGTGCACACCGATTGAGCTGAAGGAAGATTTCGATGAAAAAAACGATCCGCATCGCGTCGCTGGCGCTGGCCGTCACGATGGCGACGCTTGGCTGCACCGCGCAGGCCGACCAGACCACCGACAAGTTGAAGGCCACGCTGCAAGCCCGTCTCGGCAACGATGCGCCGATCAAGAGCGTGTCGAAATCGCCGGTCGCCGGCCTTTACGAAGTGAACCTCGGCTCGCAGATCATCTATAGCGACGCGGCGGGCGACTACGTGCTGCTCGGCGATCTCGTCGACACCAAGACGCACAAGAACCTGACCGACGCACGCCTGTCCGAAATCAACAAGATCGACTTCGCGAGCCTGCCGTTCGCGAACGCGATCAAGGTCGTCAAGGGCAACGGCGCCCGCAAGATCGCGGTGTTCTCCGATCCGAACTGCCCGTATTGCAAGAAGCTCGAGACGACGCTGCAGTCGGTCGACAACGTCACCGTCTACACGTTCCTGTACCCGGTGCTGTCGCCGGACTCGACCGTGAAGTCGAAGGCGATCTGGTGCGCGACCGACCGTGCGAAGACGTGGGAAGGCTGGATGCTCGACCACCGCACCCCGTCCGGCGCCGGCACCTGCGATACCACCGCGCTCGACAAGAACCTCGCGCTCGGGCGCGGGATGAACGTCACGGGCACGCCGACGATCTTCCTGCCGGACGGCCGCCGCCTGCCGGGCGCGGTCTCGGCCGACCAACTCAATCAGGCGCTCGCCTCGAGCAAGTAACCGACTACACGCCGGGCGCATGGCCCGGCGAGCGAGGGGCGCCCGCATGATCTGCCGGCGCCTCTCTTCGTTTTCGCCGCCGTATTCGACCGACCGATTGCCACGATGACCCAGCCGATCCGCTATTCGATTGTCCCGAAAGATCTTGCCGCGCACCTGTTCGAAGTATCGGTGACGGTCGCCGATCCCGATCCCGAAGGCCAGCGCTTCTCGCTGCCGGTGTGGATTCCGGGCAGCTACCTCGTGCGCGAGTTCGCGCGCAACATCGTGACGCTCGGTGCGTTCAACGACGCGGGCCGCAAGGTGCGCATCGCGAAGACCGACAAGCACACGTGGCAGGCCGCGCCCGTGACCGGCGCGCTGACGCTGCGCTACGACGTGTACGCATGGGACCTGTCGGTGCGCTCCGCGTATCTCGACGAATCGGGCGGCTTCTTCAACGCGACGGCCGTGTTCCTGAGCGTCGCCGGCCGCGAGGCCGCGCCGTGCGAGGTCGACATCGCGAAACCGGCCGGCGCGGCGTTCCGCACGTGGCGCGTCGGCACCGCGCTGCCCGAAGCGCGCGGCACGAAGCGCTACGGTTTCGGCGCGTATCGCGCCGCGAACTACGATGAGCTTTCCGACCATCCGGTGACGATCGGCGAATTCGCGCTCGCGACCTTCGACGCGCATGGCGTGCCGCACGACATCGTGATCGCCGGGCGCGTGACGCAGCTCGACATGGAGCGGCTGCGCACCGACCTGAAGCGCGTGTGCGAAGCGCAGATCGCGCTGTTCGAGCCGAAGTCGAAGAAGGCGCCGATGGACCGCTACGTGTTCATGACGCTCGCGGTCAGCGACGGCTACGGCGGCCTCGAGCATCGTGCGTCGACCGCGCTGATCTGCAACCGCACCGACCTGCCGGTGAAGGGGCGGCCGGAAACGACGGAAGGCTATCGCACCTATCTCGGCCTCTGCAGCCACGAGTACTTCCACACGTGGAACGTGAAGCGCATCAAGCCGGCGGCGTTCGTGCCGTACGACCTGACGCGCGAGAACTACACGTCGCTGCTGTGGCTGTTCGAGGGTTTCACGTCGTATTACGACGACCTGATGCTGGTGCGCAGCGGGCTGATGTCGCAGGACGAATATTTCGCGGCACTGGGCCGGACGATCGGCGGCGTGCTGCGCGGCACGGGCCGGCTCAAGCAGAGCGTCGCGGAAAGCTCGTTCGACGCATGGATCAAGTACTACCGCCAGGACGAGAATGCGACCAACGCGATCGTCAGCTATTACACGAAGGGTTCGCTCGTCGCGCTCGCGTTCGATCTCGCGATCCGCGCGCAGACGCGCAACCGGAAGTCGCTCGACGACGTGATGCGTCTGCTGTGGCAGCGCTACGGCCGAGACTTCTACCGCGGCAAGCAGGCGGGCGTCGAGGAGAACGAAGTCGACGCACTGATCGAGGAAGCGACGGGCGTCGCGCTCGGCCGCCTGTTCACCGATGCCGTGCACGGCACGCGCGACCTGCCGCTCGCCGAGCTGTTCGCGCCGTTCGGTGTGACGCTGGCGCCCGATGTCGCGAACGGCGCGGCCGCGAAGCCGACGATCGGTGCGCGTCTGCGCGGCGGCACGGACTGCACGTTCGCGGCGGTCTACGAAGGCGGTGCCGCGCATCGCGCGGGGCTGTCGGCCGGCGATACGCTGATCGCGGTCGACGGGCTGCGCGTGACGGGCACGAACCTCGATGCGCTGCTCGCGCGCTACCGGCCGGGCGACAAGGTCCAGGTGCACGCATTCCGCCGCGACGAGCTGCGTACCGCGAAACTGAAGCTCGACGGCCCGGAAGTCACGCGCTACCGGCTGACGGCGGCCGCGAAGCCGGCCGCGGTCTCCAGGGCCCGGGAAACCTGGCTGAAGGGGTGAACGTAAGAAGACGGGTATCGGGGCGCGATCACGGATTGTTCTGCTGCTGCAACAATCCGTCGCCCTGAACCCGCTTTTTCACGGTCATGCGGCCACGCACAATGGCGTCACTCGCGCTACCGAAGCGCAACCCCACCGGAGCCTGACATGACGACCATTCTGCAAATCAATTCCGCTGCGCGTTCGCAAGGTGCGCAATCCACGCTGCTGGCCAACGAACTGACGGCAAAGCTGCAACAATCGAACCCCGGCGCGAAGGTCGTGGTTCGCGACCTGCTGGCCGATGCGCTGCCGCACCTCGACGAATCGGTGCTCGGCGCGTTCTTCACGCCGGCCGACAAGCGCACCGCGGAGCAGAATGCGATCGTCGCGAAGAGCGATGCACTGATCGCCGAGCTGCAAGCCGCCGACGTCATCGTGATCGGCGCCCCGATGTACAACTTCGGCATCTCGTCGCAACTGAAGACGTACTTCGACTGGATCGCCCGTGCCGGCGTCACGTTCCGCTACACCGAGAACGGTCCGGAAGGCCTGATCAAGGGCAAGAAGGTTCACGTCGTGACGGCCCGCGGCGGCAAGTACGCCGGTACGCCGAACGACAGCCAGACGCCGTACCTGCGCACCTTCCTCGGCTTCATCGGCCTGACCGACGTGAGCTTCATCTTCGCCGAAGGCCTGAATCTCGGCCCGGATGCGCAGAGTGCCGCGCTCGCGAGCGCGCGCGAAGCGATCGCCGCCGCGTAAGGAAGGCCGCTGCGGGTGCGACGCACCTGCTGCCTCTGCGTCGCCCGAAAAAAACGCCGCGTTCCCGAAAGGGGCGCGGCGTTTTTGCGTGCTTGCCGGCACGAAGGAACCGGCAGCGCGTCAAGCGAGCGTTTCGGCGACTTCCGGCAGGCGCCAGTCGATCGGCTCGCGGCCCGCATCGACCAGATAATCGTTCGCGAGCGCGAAATGGCGGCAGCCGAGGAAGCCGCGGTGTGCGGATAGCGGCGACGGATGCGGCGCCTCGAGCACGCAATGCGCGCTCGCGTCGAACAGCGCGCGCTTCGCCTGCGCGTGTGCGCCCCACAGCATGAACACGAGCCCGCGATGACGGCCGGCGAGTTCGCGGATCAGCGTGTCCGTGCATTGCTCCCAGCCGCGCTTCGCATGGCTGGCGGCCGCGCCGCGCTCGACCGTCAGCACGGTGTTGAGCAGCAGCACGCCCTGGCGCGCCCATGTGTCGAGACAGCCGTGGCGCGGCGTGTCGTGACCGAAGTTCGCGGCGATTTCCTTGAAGATGTTGCGCAGCGACGGCGGCGTGCGGACGGCCGGCGGCACCGAGAACGCGAGGCCGTGCGCCTGCGGCGTGCCGCGATCGTCGCCATGGTACGGATCCTGGCCGAGGATCACGACTTTCACGTCGTCGGGGCTCGTCAGGCGCAGCGCGCGGAACACGTCGGTCGGGTAGACCGTCTTGCCGGCTGCGCGCTCGTCGTCGACGAAGCGGCACAGCGGCGCGTACGCGTCGCTGTCGGTGAACGGCTTCAGCACGTCGCGCCAGACGGCCGGCAGCGCGTCGAATTGCGCGGCGAGATGCGGAACGTCGGCGGCGGCGGGCTGCGGTGCCGCCGCGGCGGGGGCCGGTGCCGCGGTTTTCTTCGCGGGTTTGCGCCCGGCCGCGGGCGGCTTGGAAGCCGCGGACGGTATATCGGCCGGTGCCGTTTCCGGCACGGGATCGTCGAACAGCGACGCCTGTTGCGGCGCGCGGGAAGTCTTGCGGGTTGCCATGCGTGATGCGTGTTTATTGCGCGCGCAGCCGGTAGCCGCGCTGCGCCTTGCTGATGTTTTCGGGAGCGAGGCCCGGCAGCGCCTGCTGCAGTTCGGCGGCAAGCGTCGAGAGCGCCGCTTCCGGGCCGTCGATCAGTTCGAGTTCGATTTCGCTGATCGGTTCGCGGCGCGTTTCGTGTTCCGCCTGGACGACGATCTCGCCGAGGTCCACCGCGGCCTCGACGGTCGCACCGCCGATCGCGACGCGCCACAGCGTACGCGAAAAATCCGTGCGGAACAGCGCATGCAGCGCGCCGGCCGCATTATTCAGCGCGGCGGCCGCTTCCGGCACGTCGCAGGCCGCGACGAGCGCGTCGATCTCGAGCGCGTCGCCGGCGACCGGCAGTTCCCATTCGTGGCGGCGATGCAGGCCGCCTTCCGCACTGCCGACCGTCTTGAAGGTCTGCAGCCAGCCGTGCGGCGTGCGACGCACGCGCACCGCGCTCTTCGAGCGCGCCAGCGCGAGATCGGGTGTGTCGTAGTAGACGTTCGCGAGCGTGACGTCGCGGCCGGGTTCGCCGGTCAGCGTCTCGAAGAAGCGTCGCGCGGCGTCGGCCTGACCGGCCGGCAGCGCGAGCTTGATTTCCTTTTCGATCGCCATCAGAAGAACATCCGCGCGAGTTCCTCGCCCGGCTGCTCGGCGCGCATGAACGCTTCGCCGACGAGGAACGTGTTCACGTTCGACGCGCGCATCGTGTCGACGTCGGTGCGCGACAGGATGCCCGATTCGGTCACGACGATGCGGTCCGCCGGAATCATGTCGAGCATGTCGAGCGTGGTCTGGATCGACGTCTCGAACGTGCGCAGGTTGCGGTTGTTGATGCCGAGCAGCGGTGTCTTGAGCGTCAGCGCCTGTTCCATCTCGTTGCGGTCGTGCACTTCGACCAGCACCGCGAGGCCGAGCGAGTGCGCATACGCCTCGAGGTCCTGCATCAGCGGCGTATCGAGCGCGGCGGCGATCAGCAGGATCGCGTCGGCGCCCATCGCGCGGGCTTCGACGATCTGGTACGCGTCGACGATGAAGTCCTTGCGCAGCACCGGCAGCGTGCAGGCCGCGCGTGCCTCTTCGAGGTAGCGGACGCCGCCCTGGAAGAATTGCTCGTCGGTCAGCACCGACAGGCACGCGGCGCCGTGCGCCGCATACGAGCGTGCGATGTCGGCCGGCACGAAGTGCTCGCGCAGCACGCCCTTCGACGGGCTGGCCTTCTTGATTTCGGCGATTACCGCGGCGTCGCCGGCCGCGTGCTTCGCACGCAGCGCGCCGACGAAGTCGCGCAGGTCGCGCGCGGAGGCGTCCAGCTTCAGTGCCTCGAGCGGCGTGCTGCGCATGGCCGCCGCGACTTCTTCGCGCTTGACGGCGATGATTCGGTCGAGAATGTCGCTCATGGGGATTCCTGCTTGATTCGTAAGGGGAGTCAGCGCTTGAACTGCTGCGTGAAGCGCACGAGTTCGTCGACTTTCGCGCGCGCCTTGCCGCTCGCGATCGCTTCGCGGGCGAGCTGGATGCCGTCCGCGATCGATTCGGCGACGTTCGCCGCATACAGCGCGGTGCCCGCGTTCAGCGTGACGATCTCGCGCGCGACGCCCGGCTGGTTGTCCAGCGCGCCGAGCAGCATCGTGCGCGACTCGTCGGCATTTTCCACCTTCAGCGTGCGGTTAGACACCATCTGCAGGCCGAAATCCTCCGGATGGATCTCGTATTCGTGCACCTTGCCGTCGCGCAATTCGCCGACGAGCGTCGCGGCGCCGAGCGACACCTCGTCCATCCCGTCCTTGCCGTATACGACGAGCACGTGCTGCGCGCCGAGGCGCTGCATCACGCGCACCTGGATACCGACGAGGTCGGGGTGGAACACGCCCATCAGCTGGTTCGGCGCGCCGGCCGGATTGGTCAGCGGGCCGAGGATGTTGAAGATCGTGCGCACGCCGAGTTCGCGCCGCACGGCCGCGATGTTCTTCATCGCCGGGTGATGGTTCGGCGCGAACATGAAGCCCATGCCCGTTTCGGCGATCGACACGGCGACCTGCTCCGACTGCAGGTCGATGTTCACGCCGAGCGCCTCGAGCACGTCGGCGCTGCCGGACTTGCTCGACACGCCGCGGTTGCCGTGCTTCGCGACCTTCGCGCCGGCCGCGGCCGTGACGAACATCGACGCGGTCGAGATGTTGAACGTATGCGAGCCGTCGCCGCCGGTGCCGACGATGTCGACGAAGTTCGAGTTGTCCTGCACCTCGACATGGTTCGCGAATTCGCGCATCACGGTCGCGGCGGCGGCGATCTCGCCGATCGTCTCCTTCTTCACGCGCAATCCGGTGATGATCGCCGCGGCCATCACCGGCGACATGTCGCCGCGCATGATGAGCCGCATCAGGTGCAGCATCTCGTCGTGGAAGATTTCGCGGTGCTCGATCGTGCGCTGCAGCGCTTCCTGCGGAGTAATCGTCATCGTGGGGCTCCCGTCACGCAGCCTGTGCAGCCGCGGCGCGGGCCTGCTTCAGGAAATTCTCGAGCAGCGCATGGCCGTGCTCGGACAGGATCGATTCCGGATGGAACTGCACGCCTTCGACCGGCAGCGTCTTGTGGCGCACGCCCATGATTTCGCCGTCGTCGGTCCAGGCGGACACTTCGAGGCAGTCCGGCAGCGATTCGCGCTCGATCGCGAGCGAGTGGTAGCGCGTGACGTCGAAATGCTTCGGCAGGTCGGCGAACACGCCGCGGCAATCGGTTTCGATCCGGCTCACCTTGCCGTGCATGATGGTTTTCGCGCGCACCACGCGGCCGCCGAATGCCTCGCCGATCGCCTGGTGGCCGAGACACACGCCGAGGATCGGTTTCTTGCCGGCGAACTCGCGCAGCACGTCGAGCGTGATGCCCGCGTGTTGCGGATTGCTCGGGCCCGGCGACAGGCAGATCGCGTCGGGATCCAGGCGCGCGATCTCGTCGAGCGTGATTTCGTCGTTGCGGTAGGTACGCACGTCCTCGCCGAGTTCACCGAAGTACTGGACCAGGTTGTAGGTAAACGAGTCGTAGTTGTCGATCATGAGCAGCATGGTCAGTCTCCGGTCAGAAGTCGCTATCGAGGCCGTCCTGGACCTGTTCGGCCGCACGCAGCACCGCGCGCGCCTTGTTCTCGGTCTCTTGCCATTCGGATTCGGGTACCGAATCCGCGACGACGCCGGCCGCCGCTTGTACATACAGGTTGCCGTTGTGGATCAGCCCCGTGCGGATCGCGATCGCGAGATCCATCTCGCCCGAGAACGACAGGTAGCCGACCGCGCCGCCGTACAGCCCGCGCTTGACCGGCTCGAGCTCGTCGATCAGTTCCATCGCGCGCACCTTCGGCGCGCCGGACAGCGTGCCGGCCGGGAACGTCGCGCGCAGCACGTCGTAGTTCGTCATGCCGGGCTTCAGCTTGCCTTCGACCGAGCTGACGATATGCTGCACGTGCGAGTACTTCTCGATGACCATCTTGTCGGTCACCTGCACCGAGCCGATTTCGGCAATACGGCCGACATCGTTGCGCGCGAGGTCGATCAGCATCACGTGCTCGGCGATCTCCTTCGGATCGTTGAGCAGCTCGGTCGCGAGTTCCGCATCGCGCTCGGGCGTGTTGCCGCGCGGGCGCGTGCCGGCGAGCGGGCGGATCGTGACGATCTGATCCTCGCCGCGCTTTTCCTGGCGCACGAGGATTTCCGGCGACGCACCCACCACGTGGAAATCGCCGAAGTTGTAGTAATACATGTACGGCGACGGGTTCAGCGAACGCAGCGCGCGATACAGCGACAGCGGATTGTCGCGGTACGGCTTCGTCAGCCGCTGGCCGACCTGGATCTGCATCAGTTCGCCGGCCGCGATGTATTCCTTCGCCTGGCGCACGGCGGCCAGATAGTCGTCCTTCTTGAACTCGCGGAACGTCTCGGTGCGCACGCTGGCCGACGTGACGGGCGGCTGCACGGTCGTGCGCAGGCGCTGCTTCAGCTCGCGCAGGCGCTGTTTCGCCTTCGCGTAGGCTTCGGGCTGGCCCGGGTCCGCGTAGATGATCAGGTACAGCTTGCCGGCGAGATTGTCGATGACCGCGACTTCCTCGGTCAGCAGCAGCTGGATGTCGGGCAGGCCGAGATCGTCGCGCGGCGCGGTGTTCGCGAGCTTCTTCTCGATATAGCGCACCGCGTCGTAACCGAAGTAGCCGGCGAGACCGCCGCAGAAGCGCGGCAGGCCCGGGCGCTGCGCGACCTTGAAACGCGCCTGGAACGATTCGATGAACTGGAACGGGTCGCCGTCGTGCGTCTCGACGACCTGGCCGTCGCGCACGACTTCCGATACGCCGTTGCGGGTGCGGACGAGCGTGCGGGCCGGCAGGCCGATGAACGAGTAGCGGCCGAAGCGTTCGCCGCCGACCACGGATTCCAGCAGGAACGAGTTGGCGCCCGCGCGTTCGGGCTGGGCCAGCTTCAGGTAGAGGGACAGCGGCGTTTCGAGATCGGCAAGGGCTTCCGCGATCAGCGGGATGCGGTTGTAGCCTTCGTTCGCGAGCGATTGGAATTCGAGTTCGGTCATGTTCCGGTCCTGTTCGGGACGAGCGGCGCGTGCGCCAGGGATCACTTGACGCTGCGCGGGTTGCCGTCGGCGAAAGGGCGGTCGATCGAGAAGTGCCTGTTGCCGGCCGGCATTCCGGGCGTGAACGTCGCGAGCCTGCGGCCGATCCTGAACGCAAGCGTTCGGACGCGGTGGAACTCGAGGTGGTGCGACGATCGGCGCGCGGATGCGCAGCGAGATAAAAAACGGCGCTGAAGACGTGCTTCAGCGTACCTCATCGAAGAGGTTAGCGCGACCAGCGACGCCAGGGCCAGGCTCCCCGGTCGATGCTGCTCAGACTCCGTTTTTTATTCAGAAACATGCGGATGGAAGAAATAATCAGACGGTTGGCCGGCCGGCGTTGTGCGCGGAAATTGCGCGAGCCGCGACCAGCAACGAATCGACTATACCATCCGAATTTATCGTTTGTATAGCTTTGCCGTGGTTGTAGCCGTACGGCACCGTCAGCGTCGCCATTCCGGCCGCGCGGCCGGCCAGCGCGTCGTTTTCCGAGTCGCCGATCGCGACCGCCGCGTCCGGCGGGACGCCGAGCGCGTCGCAGGCCGTCAGCATCGGCAGCGGATCGGGCTTCTTGCGTGCGACGCTGTCGCCGCCGAGCACGATGCCGAAGCAATCGGCCAGCCCGTATTGTTCGAGCAGCTCGACCGCGAAGCGGTGCGGCTTGTTCGTCACGCACGCGAGCCGGATCCCGGCCGCGCGCAGCGCGTCGAGGCCGGCGGCCACTTCCGGATAGAGGCGCGCATGGCGGCCGTTGATCTTCGCGTATTCGGTCTGGTAGATCGCCAGTGCGTCGTCGAAGCGCGCGTGCGCTTCGTCGGCCGGGAAGCGCGGCTTCAGCACGCTCTGGATCAGGTGTTCGGAGCCCTTGCCGACGTAGCCGATCACCTCGTCGCGCGACGTGGCCGGCGCGCCGAGCCGCGCGAGCATCCCGTTCAGGCCGGCCGTGAAATCGTCGGCCGTGTCGACCATCGTGCCGTCGAGGTCGATCAGCGCGGCTTCGATACGCGGCGCGGCAAAGCGGATCGGGGCGGCGTGCGTGGCGTCCGCGGTGGCCCCGGCCGGCGCGTGGCCGGCAAGCGACGAATCGGCCACGGCGTCAGCTCCGCTCGACGGTGGCGAGCGCGGCGCGCATCTCGTCGATCACCTTGCGGTAGTCGGGCTTGCCGAAGATCGCCGAACCCGCGACGAACGTGTCGGCGCCGGCCGCAGCGATTTCCGCGATGTTGTCGGCCTTCACGCCGCCGTCGACCTCGAGCAGGATCTCGCGGCCCGTGCGCTCGGTGTACGCGTCGATGCGCGCGCGTGCTTCACGCAGCTTGTTCAGCGTTTCCGGAATGAACGACTGGCCGCCGAAGCCCGGGTTGACCGACATCAGCAGCACGAAGTCGAGGCGGTCCATCACGTGGTCGAGGTAGTTCAGCGGCGTGGCCGGGTTGAACACGAGGCCGGCCTTGCAGCCGTGGTCGCGGATCAGCGACAGCGTGCGGTCGATGTGATCGGAGCCTTCCGGGTGGAAGCTGATCAGGTTCGCACCGGCCTTCGCGAAATCGGGCACGATCCGGTCGACCGGGCGCACCATCAGGTGCACGTCGATCGGCACCTGCACGTGCGGGCGGATCGCTTCGCACACGAGCGGGCCGATCGTCAGGTTCGGCACATAATGGTTGTCCATCACGTCGAAGTGGATCCAGTCGGCGCCGGCGGCGACGACGTTGCGGACTTCTTCGCCGAGCCGTGCGAAATCGGCCGACAGGATGCTGGGAGCGATACGGAATTGGGTCATGGCAGGGGAGCGGGGACGTTGCGGCGCAAAACCGTCATTCTACCGTCCGGCGACCCGGTGCGCGGCGGCGGGCCGTGCGGCCGAGGCCCGATTGCGCATAGAATGCCGAACCAATGCGGCGCGCCCGCGGCCCCGTTGCCCATGCCGGCACGGACAGTCACCTTCCACCGGAAACATCATGAGTCAGTATCAGTTCACCGTTTCGGTGAAAACCAGCTACCTGCCGGAACAATCCGACCCCGATCACCGTCAATACGCATTCGCGTACACGCTGACGATCCGCAACACGGGACAGGTCGCGGCGCAGCTGATCGCGCGTCACTGGATCATCACGGACAGCGAGAACCACGTGCAGGAAGTGAAGGGGCTCGGCGTCGTCGGGCACCAGCCGCTGCTGCAGCCGGGCGAACACTTCGAATACACGAGCTGGGCCGTGATCGCGACGCCGGTCGGCACGATGCGGGGCGCGTACTTCTGCGTGGCGGAAGACGGCGAGCGTTTCGAGGCGCCGGTCGACGAGTTCGCACTGCACATGCCGCGCACGCTGCATTGAGCGTGCGAAGCGCGTCAGCGCGGCTGGCGGTCGTTGTTGCCGCGGGCGTGCTTCTTTCTGCCCGACGACGTCCACACGACGATGAAGATCAGCAGGGCAAGCGCTACGAAGGCTTCGAGCGCGAAGATGAGCATCGGATATTGGTCGAGAAAATCTGACATGGCGGTTTCCATCAAGAACGGACATTGTATGTGGTTTGGGCCCCGGTTGGCCGGGTGGGTGGCAGCGGCCGCGGCGGCGGCGCTGCTTGCCGCGTGCGGCAGCGCACCGACGCGGACGTCGTCGCTGAAGCCGCCGACCGGCGCGGCGATCGTGCCGGGGCAGGTCGCCGCGAAGCGGCTCACGCCGGTCGCGTGGCAGCAGGTGCCGGGCTGGCAGGACGATTCGCTGATAGGCGCGACGGCCGCGCTGCGGCAGAACTGCGTGCGGCTCGCGCGCCAGCCGGCCTGGGCGCGCGCGTGCGCGGCCGCCGACCGGCTCGACGAGCTCGACGTCGGCAGCGCGCGCACTTTCTTCGAAACGTATTTCACGCCGTTCCAGCTCGCGAACACCGACGGGACGCTCGACGGGCTCGTGACCGGTTATTACGAGCCGCTGCTGCACGGTTCGCGCGTGCGCCGCGGCCCGTATCAGTACGCGCTCTATCGCTGGCCGGCCGGCTATCGCGCGGGGGCCGCGCTGCCGGCACGCGCGCAGCTCGAGCGCGCCGGGATCCTGAACGGCAACGAACTCGTGTGGGTCGACGATCCGATCGAGGCCTTCTTCCTGCAGGTGCAGGGCTCGGGGCGCGTGCTGCTCGACGACGGTTCGGTGATGCGGGTCGGCTTCGGCGGCACCAACAACCAGCCGTACCGTTCGATCGGCAAGTGGCTGCTCGATCGCGGCGAACTGACGCCCGCCCAGGCGACGATGCAGGGCATCAAGGCATGGGCGAAGGCGAACCCGACCCGCGTCGACGCGTTGCTCGACACGAATCCGCGGTTCGTGTTCTTCCGCGACATGCCGACCAAGGAAGATGCGCCGCACGGCGGCGCGGACGGCCCGATCGGCGCGCTTGGCGTGCCGCTGACGCCGGAGCGTTCGATCGCGGTCGACCCGTCGGCGATTCCGCTCGGCACGCCCGTGTTCCTGCAGACTACGCGTCCGCTGACGAATACGCCGATGAACCGGCTCGTGTTCGCGCAGGATACGGGTTCGGCGATCAAGGGCGGCGTGCGGGCCGACTATTTCTGGGGGCTCGGCGACGACGCGGGCGATCAGGCCGGCCGGATGAAGCAGGTCGGCCGGATGTGGCTGCTGTTCCCGAATTCGTGATGCGCAGCGGCGCGGTTGTTCCAGGCGGAATGCCCCACGTGACGTGACTGACTTGACGGGCCGTGCCCCGAGACAAAACAGTCCGACCGGCTCTGGCCGATTCGGACTGTTTCTTTTTGGGGCGGCGCGATGACCGCTCCGCGTCGCTGACCGGCGGCGTCCGGTGTTATCCCTTGCGCTTGTCGACGACGCGGCGTGCCTTGCCGACCGAGCGTTCGATCCCGTTCACGGGCAGCACGTTGATCACGGCCGTCACGCCGATCAGCGACTTGATGTCGTGCGCGAGCGCCTGTTTTGCCGCGTGGATCGCTGCCGTATCGGGTGCGGAGTCGGGGCAGGGCTCGACGTTGAGCGTCAGCACGTCGAGCGGGCCTTCCTTCGTCAGCACGATCTGATAGTGCGGCGCGAGCGCGCGCTGCTTGAGCAACTGCTCCTCAATTTGCGTCGGGAATACGTTGACGCCGCGCACGATCATCATGTCGTCCGAGCGGCCGGTGATCTTCTCCATCCGGCGCATCGTGCGGGCGGTGCCGGGCAACAGGCGCGTGAGATCGCGGGTGCGATAGCGGATGATCGGCAGCGCTTCCTTCGTCAGCGACGTGAACACGAGTTCGCCGAGCTCGCCGTCCGGCAGTACTTCGCCGGTTTCCGGGTCGATGATTTCCGGATAGAAATGGTCTTCCCAGATGGTCGGGCCGTCCTTGGTCTCGACGCATTCGGACGCGACACCGGGCCCCATCACTTCCGACAGCCCGTAGATGTCGACCGCGTCGATGCCCATTCGCTGTTCGATCGCGACGCGCATGTCGTTGGTCCAGGGCTCCGCGCCGAAGATACCGATGCGCAGCGAGCTCTGCACGGGATCGAGGCCTTGGCGTTCGATTTCGTCTGCGATCGACAGCATGTAGCTCGGCGTCACCATGATGATGTCGGGCCGGAAATCCTGGATCAGCTGCACCTGCTTTTCGGTCTGGCCGCCGCCGAACGGGATCACGGTCAGCCCTGCGCGTTCGGCGCCGTAATGCGCGCCGAGCCCGCCCGTGAACAGGCCGTAGCCGTAGCTGACGTGTACCTTGTCGCCGCGGCGTGCACCGGCGGCGCGGATCGAACGCGCGACGAGGTTCGCCCACGTGTCGATGTCGCCGGCCGTATAGCCGACGACCGTCGGCTTGCCGGTCGTGCCCGATGACGCGTGGATGCGCGAGATCCGGTCCTGCGGTACCGCGAACATCCCGAACGGGTAGCTGTCGCGCAGATCGCCCTTCGTCGTGAACGGGAAGCGCGACAGGTCGGCGAGCGTCTTCAGGTCGTCCGGATGCACGCCCGCGTCGTCGAACTTGCGACGATAGACGGGCGAGTGGTCATACGCATGCCGGAGCGACCACTTGAGGCGTTCGAGCTGCAGTGCGATCAGCTCGTCGCGTGAGGCGGTCTCGATCGGCTCGAGCGGTAGCGGGGTAGTCATGCCTGTCTCCAGTGTTTGTTATGTGCGGGCCGTCGGCGTCAGCGGTCTTCCGGGATGACCGTGCCCTTGATCTGGGCGGATTTGCCGCGAAACATCGCGACCGTTTCACCGGTCTGGTTCGTGACGCGGATGTCGTAGATGCCGTGGCGGCCGGCGCGCGCCTGTTCGATCGCCTCGGCCGTCAGCACGTCGTCGCCGTGCACCGGGCGCAGGAATTCGATCGAGCAGCCGGCCGCGACCGTGTTCAGGTTGTACGAGTTGCACGCGAATGCGAAGGTCGAATCGGCGAGCGTGAAGATGATCCCGCCGTGGCAGGTCTGGTGTCCGTTCAGGAATTCGGGCCGCACGCGCATCCGCAGGCGGGCGTAGCCGGCGCGAACCTCGGCGATTTCCATGCCGAACGCGCGGCTGCAGGCGTCGGCTTCGTACATGGCCTGCGCCGTGGCGCGGGCCAGCGAATCGGGGTCGAGCGTGGTGGTGGCGTGCGTCATGTCAACGCCCCTCGAAGCGCGGTGCGCGCTTCTCGATGAACGCCGTCACGCCTTCCGCATAGTCGTGCGACTGGCCGAGCTTGCGTTGAAGGTCGCGTTCCAGGTCGAGCTGCTGGTCGAGCGTGTTCGTGACGCCGTCGCGCATCGATTGCTTGATCGATGCGATCGCGAGCGTCGGCTGTTGCGCGAGCTGGGTGGCGAGCTGACGGACCGTCGCGACGAGTGCGTCGTCGTCGACGGCACGCCAGATCAAGCCCCATTGCTCGGCCTGCTCGGCGCCGAGCTTGTCGCCGGTCAGCGCGAGCCCCAGCGCGCGAGCCATGCCGACGCGCTGCGGCAGGAACCACGTGCCGCCCGAATCCGGCACGAGCCCGATCTTGACGAAGGCCTGGATGAAACTGCTCGAGCGGGCGGCAAACACGAGATCGCATGCGAGGGCGAGATTCGCGCCGGCGCCGGCCGCCGTGCCGTTGACGGCGGCGATCACCGGAATCGGCAGGCGCTGCAGGCGGCGGATCAGCGGATTGAAGTGCTCGTCGATCAGCGTGCCGAGGTCGGTGGACGCGCCCGGCGTGAAGTCGAGGTCGGCCAGATCCTGGCCCGCGCAGAAGCCGCGCCCCGCCCCTGTCAGAATCAGCGCGCGCGCGCCGGCCGCTTCGACTTCATCGAGTGCCGACTGCAGTTCGCGATGCATCGCCCGCGTGAAGCTGTTCAGCTTGTCGGGGCGGTTGAGGGTGATCGTGGCCACGCGCGCGGCCTGATCGACATCCAGCTGAATCGCCTGATAGGACATGCAGTGTCTCCTTCATGACTTCGTTATAGGCGCGCGGCGGGGCGGTTATACGCGTTCGATCGCGAGGGCGATGCCCTGGCCGACGCCGATGCACATCGTACAGAGCGCAAAGCTGCCGCCCGTACGTTCGAGTTGATGGAGCGCCGTGGTCACGAGCCGGGCCCCCGAAGCGCCGAGCGGATGGCCCAGCGCAATCGCGCCCCCGTTCGGGTTCACGCGCGGATCGTCGTCGGCGACACCGAGCATGCGCAGCACCGCGAGGCCCTGCGACGCGAACGCCTCGTTCAGTTCGATCACGTCGAACTGGTCGGTGGTCATGCCGAGCTGGCGCAGCAGCTTTTGCGTGGCCGGCGCGGGGCCGATGCCCATCACGCGGGGTTCCACACCGGCGGTTGCCATGCCGACGACGCGCGCGCGGCGGCGCAGCCCATACTGGTCGGCTGCCTGCGCATTGGCGAGCAGCAGCGCGCACGCGCCGTCGTTGACGCCCGACGCGTTGCCGGCCGTGACGGAGCCGTCCGGACGCACGACACCTTTCAGCTTCGCAAGCGCCTCGAGCGACGTCTCGCGCGGATGTTCGTCGCGCGACACGACGATAGCGTCGCCTTTCTTCTGCGCGATCGTGACCGCGACGATTTCGTCGGCGAGCGTGCCGTCCTGCTGCGCACGCGCGGCCTTCTGCTGGCTGCGCAGCGCGAACAGGTCCTGATCCGCGCGGCTGATGTGGTAGTCGACCGCGACGTTCTCGGCCGTTTCCGGCATCGAGTCGACGCCATGCAGCTGCTTCATCAGCGGATTGACGAAACGCCAGCCGATCGTCGTATCGAAGATGTCGGCCTGGCGCGCGAATGCGCTCGCGGCCTTGCCCATCACGAACGGCGCGCGCGTCATGCTCTCGACGCCACCGGCGATCATCAGGCGCGCTTCGCCCGACTTGATCGCGCGCGCGGCCGTGCCGACCGCGTCCATTCCGGAGCCGCACAGGCGGTTCAGCGTCGTGCCCGGCACGGCGGTCGGCAGGCCCGCGAGCAGCGCCGACATGCGCGCGACGTTGCGGTTGTCCTCGCCGGCCTGATTCGCGCAGCCGTAGATCACGTCGTCGATCGCCGACCAGTCGACGTTTCGGTTGCGCTCGACGAGCGCCTTGAGCGGCACCGCGCCGAGGTCGTCGGCGCGGACGTCTTTCAGGGCGCCGCCGTAGCGGCCGATGGGGGTGCGAATCGCGTCGCAGATGTAGGCGTCTGTCATGGGCGTATCGATGAGCAACGAACCCGCCGGGTGGCGGATTCGTTCATGGTAGAGAACGTGGCGGCGTTTGCACGTCGGCCATTCGGGTTATGCCGTCTGGCCGGCTTCCGCGGGGACTGCTTTCGGGGCAACATGGACGCGGCTTTGCACCACGCGGAAGCGGTTGGCGACGAACGCCGGGTCGGCCAGCGCCGCGTTAGCCGCCGGGTTCGCACCGGTGCCGTGGAAATCGGAGAACGCGGCCGACTGGTTGACGAATACGCCGCCCGTCAGGTTGATCGACAGCGCGACACCGCCGCGTACCGCCGCGTCGTGCGCGGCCTCGACGATCGCATCGTCGGTGCTGTAGACGGAGAGCGTCAGTGCGCCATGTTCCGCTGCGATTTCACCGGCGAGGTCGAGCGACTGAGCGGTCGAGTCGGTCGCGATCACGAACGAGATCGGGCCGAACCATTCCTGCGTGAATTTGGCGCGATCGGCCACGTCGAGCTGCAGTACGAGCGGCGTACGCACGCGGGCGTCGGGGAAGACCGGATGCTGGAGGGTCTGGCTGTCGGCGAGCACGCGGCCGAGCTGGCGGGCGTCGTCGATGCGCGCGGTCACGCCTTCGTTCTGGATCGCGCCGATCAGTTCGACCGCGCGTGCCGGGTCGCCGGTGAGTTTTTGGACGGAAACGGCGATGGCCTGTGCGACCTCGTCGAAGCTCGCATGACCGTCGGCCGTCCGGATCCCGTCGCGCGGCACGTAGATATTTTGCGGCGCCGTGCACATCTGGCCGGAATACAGCGCCAGCGAGAACGCGATGTTCCTGGCGGCGGCCTTCAGGTCGTCGGTCGAGTCGATCACGATCTGGTTGACGCCCGCCTTTTCGGTATAGACCTGTGCCTGGTGGGCATGGCGTTCGAGCCACGTGCCGTTCTGTGTGCTGCCGGTAAAGTCGATCAGCTTGATCTCGGGGCGCAGCGCGAGGTCCTGGACGAGGGCGCCGTCGTTGGGCTCGGTCGCGAGGAGCGTGACGACGTTCGGATCGAATCCGGCCTCGCGCAGTACGTCGCGGGCGATCCGGACCGTGATCGCGAGCGGCAGGATCGCACCCGGATGCGGCTTGGCGATCACGGTGTTGCCGGTTGCCAGGTCGGCGAACAGGCCCGGGTAGCCGTTCCAGGTCGGGAACGTGCAGCAGCCGAGCACGAGCCCCGTGCCGCGCGGGACGATCGTGTAGCGCTTGTGCATCGCGAGCGGCGGGTTCTTGCCTTGCGGTTTTTCCCAGTGCGCGTCGGCGGGGATGCGGCGCAGTTCGTCCCATGCATAGGCGACGGCCTCGAGCGCACGATCCTGCGCGTGCGGGCCACCGGCCTGGAACGCCATCATGAATGCCTGCCCGGTGGTGTGCATCACGCTGTAAGCGATCTCGAAGCTTGCGCGGTTCAGGCGCGCGAGAATCTCGAGGCTGACGCCGATCCATGCGCTCGGGCCGGCTTCGCGCCACGTGCGTTGCGCGGCGGCCGCGGCGGCGATCAGTGCGTCGGGCGTCGATTTCGGATACCGGATGCCGAGCGCGATGCCATAGGGCGACTGCTCGGCACCGACCGTTTCGCCGGACGCCGGCTGGTCGAGTTCGAACGTTTTGTCGAGGTGGGACTTGAATGCGGCCTCGCCATCGGCGTTCGCGCTTTCCCCGTACACTTTGGGGCTCGGCATTTCGGCGAACGGGCTCCAGTACCCGCGGCTCTCGATGGCGGCGAGTGCGTGCTTCAGCGTGTCTTCGTGCTTCGTGAACAGTGCATGGGTCATGGCGGCGGCCTGATGGACATTGAGAGGGGTTGGATCGATTAATTAACCGACCGGTTGGTCGGAGAATGGTAGCATCAAACTATTCGCATGTGCGAGGCGTTTCTCATTTCATTGATCGAGGAGAAATAGATGGCTTACGAGAACATCCTGGTGGAGACCCGGGGGCGTGTCGGGCTGGTTACGCTGAACCGTCCGAAGGCGTTGAATGCGCTGAACGATGCGCTGATGGATGAGTTGGGCGCCGCGCTGAAGGCGTTCGATGCGGATGACGGCATCGGCGCGATCGTCGTGACGGGGAGCGAGAAGGCATTCGCGGCCGGTGCGGATATCGGCATGATGGCGACCTACTCCTATATGGATGTTTATCGGGGCGACTACATCACGCGCAACTGGGAGACGGTCCGCGAGATCCGCAAGCCGATCATTGCGGCGGTTTCGGGCTTCGCGCTGGGAGGCGGCTGCGAGCTTGCGATGATGTGCGACATCATCTTTGCGGCGGATACGGCCAAGTTCGGTCAGCCGGAGATCAAGCTGGGCATCATGCCGGGCGCTGGCGGTACGCAGCGGCTGCCGCGCGCGGTGTCGAAAGCGAAGGCGATGGACATGTGTCTGACGGCACGCTTCATGGACGCCGCCGAAGCCGAGCGGGCCGGGCTCGTGTCGCGCGTGCTGCCGGCCGACAAGTTGCTCGACGAGGCGCTTGCCGCCGCGGCGACGATCGCCGAGTTCTCGCTGCCGGCGGTCATGATGGTCAAGGAGTCCGTGAACCGCGCGTACGAGACGACGCTGGCCGAGGGCGTCCACTTCGAGCGTCGGCTGTTCCATTCGCTGTTCGCGACCGAAGACCAGAAGGAAGGGATGGCGGCCTTCGTCGAGAAGCGGAAGCCGGAGTTCAAGAACCGCTGATCGGGTTCTGCCACGCGCGGTGTCCGACGGCCTGTTGGGCGCCTGTTGTCAGCACGGCGGGTCGTCGCCCGTCGAACCCCCAGCCCCCGTGCGCGGCAGCGCACGGGGGCTTTTTCAAACTTTTTTCACAAAGGGCTTGCGCGGGCGGCGCGAGGTGCATAGAATCACGCCTCTTTCGCGCTCACGGAAACGCGGCGCGGGAGGAAGGGAAGCAGTGCGGTTGAGGCTTGGCAGGAACGGCCTCGGCGGTACGGAAGTTGAGCCCCGCGGTCGCAACGACGTAATGCAAAAAGTTGTTGACGAGCTGCGAAACACGGTTCATAATCTCGCTTCTCTGCTGCTGAAAACGCAGCGCTGCCGGGAAACACGAAGTTCCTCGCAGATTGCTCTTTAAAAATTAACAGCCGATAAGTGTGGGCGCTTGATGGCAGCGAGCTGATCCTCGGATCAGATAGCGAAAGTATCAAGAGTCTCACACTAAAGTAAGTCAGGTTTATGAAGTGATTCATATTCCTGTCAGCTTTGAGTGAGCGACCGGTTCTTAACCGAACCGAAAACAGTAACAGGTTTAAACTGAAGAGTTTGATCCTGGCTCAGATTGAACGCTGGCGGCATGCCTTACACATGCAAGTCGAACGGCAGCACGGGTGCTTGCACCTGGTGGCGAGTGGCGAACGGGTGAGTAATACATCGGAACATGTCCTGTAGTGGGGGATAGCCCGGCGAAAGCCGGATTAATACCGCATACGATCCATGGATGAAAGCGGGGGACCTTCGGGCCTCGCGCTATAGGGTTGGCCGATGGCTGATTAGCTAGTTGGTGGGGTAAAGGCCTACCAAGGCGACGATCAGTAGCTGGTCTGAGAGGACGACCAGCCACAC